>NZ_CP025805.1 GCF_003352085.1 Sulfitobacter sp. SK012 | reverse complement strand
TAGTCAATTTCCCTTCCCCAAGCTTGCTGGATAGTCTTCTCAAATTCATCAGCGACGCCATTAACAGACTCTAATATGCGTGTTAGTGTCTTCTTTACAACCTGAGAGGGTTCCAGCTCATAGATTGTTTGCTGCGTCATCCCAGCGTCCGAGATCGCTGTGGACTTGAGCATCGGTGTGGTCAAAACTTGATCGAGGAGAATGGAACGCAAGAAACCCGCCATTTGTGACTGGGGTACGTCGGTTGGTTCATATCGAGCAATCAAAAACTTAAGGAAGTTCCAGTCGATAGGCCCAGCCGCCTCCTCAAGAGTCTGGACTGTTTCTCCAGCCATTTCAAGGAATTGCGCCATTGACGCAACATCCAGCATACTTGGAACGACCGTTATCAGAAGACCTGTGGAAGCCAACAAAGCTGTCATCGTTGTGAAGCCAAGTTGAGGCGGGCAATCGATGATGACGAGATCGTAGTCCGCTTCGATCTCGTCGAGAGCAATCGCGAGGCGCTGTGTGAACGGCGGGTCGATCTTGTGCTGAAGCGCATAGGCCGTTTCGGTCTCATACTCCGATAACAACAGCCCGGCAGGCGCGAGATCGAGATTGTGAAAATAGGTCTTTCGGATGACTTGGCTCAAAGGAACCGGGTCTTCGTATTTAAGTGCGTCATAGACCGTCCCGCTCTCAGCAAATTCGATCTCGGGACGGTATCCAAACATTGTGGTCAAGCTGGCTTGGGGGTCCATGTCAATCGCAAGAACCCGATAGCCTCGGAGGGCGTAGCGTTGGGCTAAGTGGATCGCACTGGTTGTCTTGCTCGAACCACCTTTGAAGTTGACGATGGAAATCACCTGAATGGAGTCGTTCTCGCGGCGTCCAGGAAGGTATGTTTCACCATTCCGACCCGTTTCTGCCATCACGTGGCGGATCTGGTCAATCTCTTGCGCAGTGTAGAGCCTGCGCCCTCTGGAATCCGTCTCTACATCAGGGAAATCACCTTCCTGATGGCGTGTCCTGAGGTTGGACATGCTGATGCCAGTTAGCTCTGATACTTCAGCAGGATGAAACTTACGCAGCGCTTTTCGGCTATCGGGCTGGAAGCTATTGCGCATATGATTGTTAAGCGCTTCCGACAGGCGTGCAGCGTTCGACGCAATGGATGCTGCGATGGGACTTGTTGCTACATTTTTCATATCCGAATTCACTCTGCCCTGGCGGCCTCTTAGTGGGCCATTTACATTTCGTCGCTAAACAGCGTGATTTGCGTCAGCTTGCGACAATTGAACTCATGACACGCAACTTATCCCCAGGCAACATTTTTTTAATTGTAAGTGGCGCCGCAAGCAGTTGTAGTGTTGGGGTAGTGGGTTCGATTTTGCCGATAACAGTTTGTTAATGTTAGAAATCTTTTATTTCATGCAGCGTTTTGCATGACATTGTGGAGTTTGTACCGCTAGGGCCAATAGCTAGTCGTAGTACCCATAATTGGAATCGGTCAGCTTTCTGCCGACCTAGCTCAAGGTCACCATGTGACTGGATATAAATGTGCGGCCAATTCATCGGCACTTCATTGTTGGGGGCTGCGCCCGGGTCGAGCGGACGCAGCTAGATTTGTTAACCAGTGATCCGAATGATATTTCTCCACTCAACTTCGTGGGTTTCAAGCACGGCATTGTACTCGGCGCTACCGCGGAGCGAGTCATACGTTTTTTCAATCGCATCCATTGATGGATATCCGGCGACCAATAGCCGGTGACCTGCTGCCGTGCCGGTCAGGATCGTGCAATATCGAAACACCATCGCGCCGCTCTTTTCGAAATGCGGCACCACGTCAACCATTTTGTCCATATCCAGACCCGGCGAAACGGTACGCGTCACCACGCCGTAGGCTGGAACGTTGCTGGACGGGTTCTGAAGCCCCACGTCCTCGATTCGCAGGATATTCCTGAGCGTGACCGATATACCAAGGTCGTGCACCAGCCCCTTGTAGGCGGAAGACGTCTCGTACACTCCGAAAGCCCGGTCGATACCGTTCATCTCTGCGTAGGTCTGAAACAGAATGATCTGGCCAGTGTGCTCTCCGGTCGCAATGATTCCGTGCCGAGTCGTGGCCGCACCCGCACCTTTCTTGAGATCGCTCGCCAGGCCGTTAAGGTGTTCAATCACGTGGTCGTATTGCTGCGGGGCGCATTTTGCCACGGTAATCATCATATATTTTGGTGAAGTCATTGGGTTATCCCTCCCGGAAAGCGTGCCTTGAAATGGCTTTGGGTTACGACAGACAACACAGCCTGACCCGCCTCGGGGAGTTTCTTTTCTCCGAACACACCATCTTTCGCGCCCGGTTCGTTCGATAGTAGCATATTTACCCAAATATCGAAATCGCTTTGCTTGAGCGTGCAAATACCTTTGCCAAGTTGGTGAACAGCTCTTGCCTCATACTTAGCGGGCAGACTTGTTCAGCCAAAGTTCCCAATCTCGCCTGAAGGGCTTTCCGCTCCCTGGTTGCATTTTCTCCCATGGTGTCTGGGCGTGTCATCGATTCGCCAGAAAGCTCATCAATATTGCAAACACAATTTTAGCTCGAAACCTGCCATGGAAGGCTACCTGAAGATACAAGTGCTGGTCAAAGTCTCAGTTGCGAATAGGTATTGTTCACTATATGTTCCGATACAGTTAAACTCACTTTTGAATGAGTTAGTCATGGCCGATCAGATCGTTATCACAGAAAAAACGAGCCAAGCTAAAGATGTCCGTATAGCCGTTGGGTCTCGCTATGGGGTGGTTCTACCGGCTGAGGGGCACTTGTTTGACTTACTCGAACCGGAGGATGTGGTGCCGGAATGGAAGCGGTGGTCCCCGGTTCTGCTTCGCCCTCGGGAGCTTTACGGTACACGACCGGCAAAGGGTGGCAACAAAGCGGCCAAGCTCAAAGCAATTCGTGAGGCGTTACGCACGGCCAAGCAGGTCTGGCTTGCCACTGATTGTGACCGAGAAGGGCAACTCATCGGCCAGGAGATCCTTGAACATTACAAGTATCGAGGACAGGTTATGCGTGTGCTGTTTACTGCTCAAGACGCCCAGACCATACGGCAGTCTTTTGATCGGGCCAAACCCAACTCAGAATACGCCCGACTTTATGCCGCTGCCGTTGCGCGCCGCCAGGCCGATCAGATCTACAATTTGTCACTGACCCGTACCGCGACCGTCATCCTTGGCAAAGGTGCCAAGGGGGTCATCGGCGTTGGGCGTGTCAAAACCCCGACCCTAGCCATCGTCTGCAAGCGCGAACTGGAAATCCGCAAATTCAGTCCCGTAATCTACTTCGAAATTGTCGCCACCGCCATGATTGAGGGCGGTGAATTCAGGATGCGACATGCACCACGTGATCGAATTCTCAAGCGTGAGGGTGCCGAGGCCGCGGTTGGTGCCGCGCGTAACTTCGAGGGGCCGCTCAGCGTGCGTGTCGAGGATAAGCGTCAACGTCCCCCCAAATTGCACGATCTGCCCTCACTCCAAAAACTCTGTGCTTCGCGTTTCGGCTGGGCTGCGGCAAAGACGCTGGAGATCGCTCAGGAGCTCTATGACGGTCAAGGCAAGAAGATCATCACTTATCCGCGCGCCGAAGTGCGCTACCTACCCGAGAACCTGATCGGGGACGTGCCGCAGATCGTTGCCGGATTGCAAGTGGGCCAATCGTTCAAAACAATCCCTGTGCCGGCACAACCCATTATCCGAAAAGGTAAGAGTGGCAGTTTCTATGACAAGGGATTGGAGGGAGCCAGCCACCACGCGGTCATCCCCAACGTCAACACCATTGAGGGTTTGAGGGACGTCTGGCCCCGTCTTTCGGTCGATGAGAAAAAACTGTTTGACGTGATCGTACGGGCCTACCTAGCCGCAGTCATGCCAGATTTTCGCTATCGCCAGACAACTGTATCGCTCGATGTAGACAGCTTTCCTTTCAAAGCCAGCGGTCGCCAACCCATTGATCTTGGTTGGCGGAGGGCGTTTCCGGACTGGAAACCTGCCAATGAAAAGAGCGACGATGCGCAGTTGCTTCCGCAGATGCTAAACGGAGAGATCGCGCGTCTAAGAGATCCGACTGTGGAGAAAAAGGAAACTCGACCGCCGCCGCGCTATAACGAAGGAACCTTGATCGAAGCCATGCAGCAGGCTTGGCGCTTTATCGATGACGAGGGTTTGCGTGACAGGCTGAAGGAAGCCAAGGGCATCGGCACGCCGGCGACCCGCGCTGAGATCATCGGCGGATTGAAGCGGCAGGGTTTTCTTATTACACAGGGCAAGAACATTGTGCCCACCGATACCGGGATAAAGTTGTTTGGTGTTCTCCAAGAGGCAGACCCGGCCTTGGTCGATCCTGGCGTGACAGCGCGTCTCGAATGCCTGCTCGACGATGTTGTCCTCGGCAAACAGGAAATGGTGAGCGCCATCGATGCTGTTTGTGACGTTGCCCAGCGTATCATCGGCAAGATCGTGGCAGGCCCGCCGAACGGCGTGTCGCCCGTGCTTGTTTTTGAACCGAAGGGCAGGGGCAACGGACGGCCACCGACGACCTCAATGAAGCGTTTCGCCGACAACTTGGCGCGCCAGAAGGGCATCAAGCCCCCAGCTGGATACACCAAATCGGGATCGATCTGCCGTTCATTTCTCGAGCAGCACGCCCCTAAGAGAGCGGAGCGCGTTGACGGGAAAACGGTTTGCGATCCGAATGCAAGACTACCAAGCTTGGCACAATTATCATTTTCTGAAAGCATCGCGCGGGAAAAAGGTGTTGTGATACCCGACGAGGCCAAGGCCAGCTCTTCCATAATGTCATTGTGGATCGACAAGAACCAGAGTGCGAAGTCTGGCAAGGGGCGCAGCAAGCCCGTTGCGAAGAATTCTAAACCAACAACAGAAAAATCCTCCAAGTCAAGAAAGAGGGCAGGAAAGCCCAGGCCAACTACGGCTTTAGTGGATACGACGCATCCGTCCGCCGTCGTCCAGTTGGATGTCGCTGTAAACACGCCACTGCGAATTCCCTACGGCAACAAGGATGTCGCGCAAAAACTCGGTGCCAAGTACGCCACTGGCGGATGGTACGCGCCGTCCGGTGTCGATCTAAGCGTGTTCATATTGAAGGGTTGGCTGTGAGGGTCACCTAGCTATTTTCGTCTGAGCTTTTGGGAACACCGAGGTTGGGTAGTGGGCGGCGATGCACTTGATATTACCTTGTCTGATTTGAGACGGTTCTGTTGCAAATTTTGGTAAATTTGGGTTTCAAGCATTGCTCTGGACACAGTTATCCAATGAGCGCCACGAATTGCTGGAACGCGGATTGGCCGGTCTCCTTGAATTGTCGTTAGTGGATCATGTGCGCGACTTCGATGCCTTCCAGTGTTGCCTAGGCAGAGATGAAGGATTTGAATCCTTTCATTTGCTTGGTCAGTTTCTTGATGAACCTGTGGTCCTGTTCAATGATGTTGTTCAGATATTTGACCTGCAAGACATCGATCAGCCAAAACCAACCGTTCAACAACAAAAGGCAATTCATGTTCTGCAGCCTGGCGAGGTTTGCCCCGCTTTTGTCGATTACCACCCTGTCGAGGAAGCCATTGTTCCCGATCGCGCGGGCAAAAGAATGCGGTTGCCACGGCCTCATCCCCACGTTCCGCCATAATCTCCTCCAGATCACGATACGAAACGGCATATCGTACATAGAAAAACACAGCGTACAGGATCACGGATCTGGGATCGTGGCTGCCTTTGAAGTAAGTCGTCACGTTTTGATGCTCACCCTCGAATTCAAAAGGCGGCGTCTACCACAGGTTACCTGCTCCAACCCGGACGATCACATAGATTCTCGCCGTTCTGCGTTTTTCATCGCAAGATCGGTTTTTGAGGAAGCCCGGGAGGACGCCCAATGCTGATCAATCTTCACAGTCAGGCTACGAAGACACCCAAGATTCGGGCGGCGATTCAAGAGAGCGACGAGCTCGCATGGGTTCTGGCGGAACGGTACGGTACAACCGAACAGACAGTGTGGAAATGGCGCAAGCGCGACAGTGTACATGACCGCAGCCATACCGCTCATCGACTGCAAACGACGCTGACGCCGGCGCAGGAGGCTGTCGCGGTTGCGCTGCGTAAGACGCTGCTTGTCTCGCTGGATGACCTGCTGGCTGTGGTGCGGGAATTCCTGAACCCGGATGTGTCACGCTCGGGCTTGGATAGGTGTCTGCGACGGCACGGCGTGGGCAACCTGCGTGATCTCAAGGGAAAGGCGGCCCGTCCCAAGCACAGTGGCTTCAAAGCTTATGAACCAGGGTACATCCACATCGATGTGAAATACCTGCCTCACCCTCTCGGGACATCGCTGCGCGATACCCTGACGGGCAGTGAATGGCGGATCAAACGTCCCGCCGCTACCTGTTTGTCGCGATTGACCGGGCCACCCGTTGGGTCTTCATCCGCGTTTACAACCGTAAGACAGCGGCCAATGCGCGCCGCTTTCTGCGTGACTTGGAGCGGTCCTGCCCGATACGCATCCGAACCATACTCACCCCCTCTCGGGACATTGCTGCGCAATACCCTGCTGGGCAATGGGCAATGGAAAAGAATTCACCGACCGTCTCTTTGGCCTGCGTAAACGCGCCCAAACCGGCAGCCATGAGTTCGACAAGCTTTGTGTCGAACTGGAAATCGACCACCGCCTGACGCCGCCGATGTCGCCGCAAACCAACGGCATGGTTGAGCGATTTAACGGCCGGATTGAGGACGTCTTACAAAGCCACCACTTCCAATCTTGGGAGGAACTAGAAGCCACCCTGCATCGATATGTCTGGCTCTATAACCAGCAACTTCCTCAGTCAGCCCTAGGCAGCAAGACGCCCTTGCAAGCGATGAAGGACTGGCACAAACTCAAACCGGAGTTGTTCAAGTAACAGCCATACTACTGTCCGGGATGTGACAGTTACCAAGCATGCCCATATTCTAAAAGTTTGCGACAGAACCAGTCTGTCAATGCTGGCGGCGTGCTGTTGAAAGACCAGCCTCACTCGAGGCGCTGCATCGCGCATTACCCGCACAAGACATCAGTCAGATTGCCGCGTGGTTGGATGGGGGCAGGGCGGCTCCGTCAATCTTGCGGCAATGGTTATTGAGGCAGTGCTGTCGGAAAGTCCGTGTTCAGAGGAGGTGGCCTTGATCCTCGCCGACGCAGCGCTTGCGCAGGCAATGGGCTGGGAACACCTCGTCCCACTTCTTGCTACCAATCTAACGGCACGTGATCTGAGAAAGACTGGGGACGCGCTTCGAAAGGCGTGTCACCGATCCTTAGCCGCCTCAGCAAAAGATGCAGTTCAAGTGGCATATGATCTTGCCCGCAGAGCGGCATGATTAGAGGCAGTTGTGCCTAAACTGCGGGCCAAGGGGGCAGGGGAAGCGGTTCAGATGTTTTTGATGCGTGATGCCGTTATGCCTGCGGCGCTGCCACTGTCAGACCGGGGTGCGCGCAGGATTTGTGACCGATTGGTGAAACTGGGTGTCGTTCGGGAACTGACTGGGCGGGACATGTTTCGTCTTTATGGGGTCTGACGATGGCAAAGCGCCCCGAACCTGACTTTGATCGCGCCCTTGAAGGCTTGCCAGCTGAGTTGCGTTGGCGCGAGTGGATGCGCCGGATTGAGGCTGTATTGTTTGCTTCAGCGTCACCAGTTCGCCGCAAAGACTTGGCGCGTGTCGTCAGCTAGGGGGCGTCGATCGATCTGCTGATCGAGGAACTATCCACCGAGCTGATCGACCGCCCGTATGAAATAGCCTGCGTTGGTGACGCATGGATGCTGCGCACACAGCCTGCCTACGGCCCCTTCATTCAGACTGCTGCCGATGTAGGCAGACAAAACCTAGATCTTGACGCGTTTGATATCGCGGTACTTGCGGTCGTGGCATATCACCAGCCGGTCACCCGCGACGGACTGAAAGACATCTTCGGCAAAGAGATTAGCCGCGATCTGATCGGTCGACCACATACGCGTGAGTTGATCACCACTGGTCCGCGCAGCCCGAAGCGTGGTGCGCCCTACACATTCGTGACCACAGAAGTGTTTCTGGTGGCGTTCGATTTGGAAAGCTTGCGTGATCTGCCAGATCGGGAGTTGCTGGAGGATGCGAGGATCGGAGGCGGTGTGGCCTGATCAAGCTTTGAATTCGAGGCCTTAGTTTCGGTTCTGTTCCAGTGTGGTCCTCCGCTTTACTAATTGGGAGGTTTCTCCGAGAAGAATATGCAAAAGACCTTTGAGGGGGAGCTGACATGGATCTTTGGGCCACCTCTGTAGGATGTTTTGCACACATGCCCATCGAGGTCGACGAAAGGGTCTTGATCGGCCGTTTTGCCTTTCCCATTCTGGTGGTGCCGGTGGTGTTAAAAGTTTTTGGACCGAGCATTCAACGCACATAATAGTATGCTGCAAGACTGGCCAAAAACGTTATCAGAACAAATATCGAATCCAACCCGAATACTCCGATGCGCGGTTTGCGCCGCACGATTAAGCCGATCAGATAAATCGCTGTAACAATCAGCCCAAACCCCAGGGCGAGGCTGACCATGGGTGATGTGTTCTGCAAAATGGGACCGCTGCGGAATAGGATGTCGGCGGGAAAAACCAGCACCAACATGATCAGATTACTGCCAAAGATGTTCGAGATTGCCATCGTGTAGGCGCCGATACGTACCGCAGCGATGCTTGTGCTTATTTCCGGCAATGATGTAGCCGCGGCCAGTAATGTGACGCCCACAAAACCCGTGCCAAGGCCTGATTGGTCGGCAATACGATCGGCAAACCAGACCAAGAGCAAACCAAAGGTCAATATGGCGACGCAGGACGCGACTGCCTGCCAGATCAAACTGCTATTTCCCGTCTCCGCCAACCCCGTGGGTGCCGGAAAGGCAAGAGAATCAGGGTCGGGCAAATCAACAGGCACCCAATCGCTGCTGTCATCATAACGCCGCAACAACCAGATTGCGCCAACATAAATTACTGCAATATAGGCGCTGCCAAGACCTACACCAGCAACCACTAAGGTTTCACCCAAATTGACTATGACCAAGGTAACAGCAAGCAGCAACACCAACAGTGTCGCCTCAAGTGCGTGATTGGCTTTGCGGGGGTAGTTCGTGATAGGACCGCGCGCCCAAAAATCTGCCATCGCCAAAACGGCAGTCTGTAATGCAATGCCGCCAAACAGATTGTTTAGCACCAGATCACGTGATTGCTGGATGGCAGCGGTCAATGTTGTGGCAACCTCAGGCAATGACGTGGCCAATGACAAGAGCAACAGACCAACTAGTGATTTGGCCAGTTTGAATCGATCCGCCAAGGTATCGGCCAAATAAGCCAGCCGTGCCCCCGCAATCCAAACACATCCAGCGCTTAGCATGAAAAAAGCCAAGCTTTGGATCAAGGATGTGGCTGGAATCTCCATCATTGCAATCTAGCAAACAAGATCGTCTGCCAGTTGATTTGCCTCAATCATGGAACAGTAGGTGGCAGCAATAGTGCATCCATGAAATTTGAACACGGACACAGCCGCCAAGAAATCGCCGACCTCCTGTCAGCTGGTCACCGACACAGCAAGCTAAAAGACATGATCTATGGCGGGATCGACGGTACGGTGACAACCTTTGCGATTGTAGCCGGGGTCGAGGGGGCAGGTCTGCCTCATAACATCATTTTGGCGCTTGGCCTGGCAAATATCTTGGCGGATGGGTTTTCGATGGCAGCAAGCAATTACTCTGGCACCAAGGCAGAGCTGGATGACCGCAAGCGCATCATTCAGATTGAAGAACGCCATATCGCGCAGCACCCGGAAGGGGAATTTGAGGAGCTGCGGCAGATTTTGCAAAGGCGAGGCCTGTCCGGTGAATTACTCCATCAAACGACTCAAGAAATTTCACAAAGTCGCGAAAATTGGATCGGCTTGATGTTGACTGATGAATACGGGTTGGCGCGCGATGACCCTGAACCGATGCGAGCAGCACTTGCTACATTCGCGGCCTTTTTGCTTGCCGGTTCTGTGCCTCTGATCCCTTTTTTGTTGAGCCTTCAAAATGCATTTGTCACATCCATTCTGGCGACCCTCTTCACCTTCTTCATTATTGGTGCCGCCAAAAGCCGTTGGTCGCTTGCCAAATGGTGGCGTTCCGGCACCGAGACACTGTTGATAGGTGGCATAGCGGCACTATTAGCTTATTTTGTTGGTGGCCTTTTCCATCCTTGAAGCGTTCATTTGAGCAATATCAATTGAAAGTTTCAAGTTGACGATAGTTTCTGGAGAAATCCGGAGCTGCCAATGTTCTCAAATTCCGTAAAAATTTTCTCCCTTAACAGCATAGGCATCAAAGTCGATCCAAGTTGGTTAATCATCGCGTCTTTGGTGACATGGAGCCTGTCGCAGGGATATTTCCCTGAGGTCTTACCTAACGCATCACCCATGGCATATCTATCAATGGCCTTGGTTGGGATGTTTGGATTGTTTGCATCTCTTTTATTGCATGAAATAGCCCATTCAATCGTCGCGCGACATCTAGGCGTCACAATCAATAGCATCACATTGTTCATCTTTGGCGGGATAGCTGAACTCGAAGCAGAACCATCGTCAGCAGGTGACGAGTTTTGGATTGCCCTGGCGGGTCCTGTGATGTCGTTTTGTATGGCCTTTGGATTTTGGACGTTCGCGCAAGCGGCTTGGCTGGTATTTAGCTCTCAAGTATTTGTCGCAGTGTTCTCTTATCTGGGATTGGTCAATTTGGTGCTAGCAATCTTTAACCTGGTACCGGCCTTTCCACTGGATGGTGGGCGGGTGCTGCGTGCATATCTGTGGTCCCGAAATGGGGATGTGCTTGCAGCGACCAAAATCGTAGCGAGGTCAGGAATATTTTTTGGCTACCTCCTCATGGTGCTTGGGGTAATGGCGCTGTTCCAAGGAGCAGTCTTTGCAGGCATTTGGCAGTTGATGATTGGTGGGTTTATTCTGATCGCAGCGCGCGCTAGTTACGCATCACAACTTGCTCGCAAGGTATTTGAGGGCAACGATGTGAGCGCTCTGATGGAGCGATATCCAATCACAGTTGGACCCGATATGACTCTATTGGAATTCGCAAATCGAATCTTGGTAGTCTACGGTGTTAGTTTTGTCCCAGTAGTCGAAGGAAGCATTCTTCTTGGGCACATCAATCAGACTATTTTATAGGGCATTGACCGTGAAAACTGGGATACTACACGCATTGGCGATGTGTTTGTCGGCTTGGACAAAAGCGTCATGGTTGCGCCAGAGCTACCAGTCTCAGAGCTTGTGAAAAGGATTGCGCAGACCGGACACCGCAAATTCTTGGTTGTTTCAGATCACCATCTGAATGGTGTAATCACTTTAGCAGATTTAACAGGGTTTCTGAACCAAAATGGTTTCAGAGGAGATTGGCAGAAAGCTACGTCAAAGCACTAAAAACCGGCCCCACTTGGCAGGGACGCTAAGCAATATACCCGCTTGCGACTAAACAAGGGAAAGGGACGCACATTTGGACAAGTGATTGATACGCTTTGTCGTGCTGCCAAAACCACGCAGTCCAACGGGTTCCACTAAGTGCGAAGTGACGTCCAAAGGCCATGGGAAGAGGCTCCTCTATGGCGTTTGCTTGGGTTCTAGGGTGTTGGCCATAGATCACGGATCGTCGCGGGCAGTGTAGCGCGAACAACTTCAACTTCACCCCGGCTGAGGCGGTTGTTCAACAGATCAAATACGCACTTGATATCGTTGCGCCCCCGAAATTCCTCTGTCTCAACCATTTGATGTGCGATGACGGAACAAAATCGTGGACATTGCGTTCTTTAATTGGTGTGTGCTTGGGCACCTAACCCACAAAGAAGAAGCCGCGGATCAGGAGTGGCAATCGCGCAGACAACTGGGCCAATTCATCCACCAAAAGATGATCTCGCACATGACGTAATGTGATCCGCAACAAGCACAGTGTACTTCGCTTTGAAGACCAGCCAAGGCGCTCTGTTAGCTCATTGATCCATTCGTGGGTCAAATGAACACTGTGGTCGATTACTTCTAAACCTTGGATTGCCGAGCATGGATTGAAAAACAGCGCGGGTCATTGCACCTATGCCAAGCAAAACAAGTGTGTAGTTGGCTACCCAGCCCATGAACGGGATGAAATTTAACAATGCGGCAAAGAGGATCGCGGTCGCCAAGATCAGTAGGCGGATAAGACTGTTTGGCTCGGCTGTTCCGCCCCAGCCTAACCAAAGGCGCATCGCGACGCTGTAGACACCTAGCGCATATCCGAGTGTCCAGACCACTAGGATCGTCAGAACCACGATAGGTACAAAGGGAAGGCCGACAATGGTGAGTGCCACAATTGGGACCATGCCCAACAACATCGACAGACCAAGAACAAGAGTTTGACCAGGTGCCTGTGCAATACTGCGCCGCATCTTTGACAGGCGTTTGGGCATGAAACTCAACATCAAAGCGCCCAGTGCCAAAAAGAAGAGAAGTGAAATAGCAAAGCCAAACATGAGGGACATAAAGGAAGGCAAAGCGGGCATATCTTTTCCAGCCTTATCCCACTCTTTCCAAATGCGCCCGCCCGACACGTCTTTAATTACCACACGTTCGGCCGCGGCGACCCGATCAGGAACAACCATCTTTTCTTGCACGCTATATGTCAGTGTGCCGCTAATAGTTGCATCCGGACCGAACGAGAGCGTTTGCGCCAAAGTGCGGGCATCTCCTTTGATAGCAGCATTCAAGATGACATCACGTCCCATGACAGACAACGCGCCCTCGACGGGTCCCTCTATCGTTATCTAATTGCCCATCAAACGCGCATTCCCTTGCGTGATTGAGCTGCTTTCGGTGCGCAGGGAAAACCCCGCTGCGGTCAGATCCTCAGTAACGCCACCGCGGATTATTACGGCCCCTCCCAGAGCATAAAGATCTTCGGCAACTTTTGTATTAACCGAAACGTCCAACCCGGAGACATGCATATCGCCCTGTGTGATTCCGTTTGCCCTAACCGAACGGGCAGCCATGAAGGTGTCCCCGGCGGTATCTACCACTTGGTTAATCTGCGATCCGGCGAAAAAAGTATCGTCACCGTTTTAAGTCGGAACAGTGTCAGCCAAAGTTGCTGTCGAAAGGCTGAGAGTGACAATGACGGCCAGTACATTTTCGAGATTAATCATGAACAAGCTCCTCGGATGGGGAGCTATGACTGAATCTGGTGTTTGGGGGATTTGAAGGTTGGCGGCGTATCTGGTTGATTTGTTGTTGCGAGACAGCAGCCCAACCGAAGGAGATACACCACCATGGAAACGACTAACATTGTTGATTTTTCGCGTCGAGACGGGATCACGGACGCGCTGACGGATTTATTGAGAACAGGAGCGCAGCAATTGATCGCAACAGCCGTTGAAGCTGAGCTTGAAAGCTATCTGTCTCAGTTTACCACCGCGCGCACTGAGGCCGGTCATGCGACTGTTGTGCGCAATGGGCATCATCCCGAGCGCCCGTTCCAAACGGGCATCGGCCCCGTGAACGTGCGCATTCCCAAGGTTCGCTCAAAAAACGGCCAGCCCGTGACATTCCATTCGGCCCTGGTGCCACCGTACGTGCGCAGAACCAAAACGTTGGAAGCGGCCTTGCCATGGCTGTATCTGAAGGGCATCTCCAGCGGTGAAATGGGCTCGGCTCTCAAGGTTCTTCTGGGCCCTGATGCGGCGGGATTGTCGGCAAATACGGTCTCACGGCTCAAGCGCGATTGGGCCAACGAATACGGCGAGTGGAGAAAGGCAGCGTTGGACGATGAGCCCTTGGTCTACATCTGGGCTGACGGTGTCCACAGCGGCCTTCGGGGCGAGGATGACAAGCTCTGCGCCCTTGTGATTGTGGGGGTAACAGCCCGTGGCAAGAAGCGGTTCTTGGCTATTGAGGACGGGGTGCGCGAGTCCACGCAGAGCTGGCGCGAGGCTCTCCTCAGCCTCAAAAGCCGGGGAATGAACGCCCCGAAACTTGCTATTGGAGATGGTGCCATGGGGTTCTGGGCCGCCATAGATGAAGTCTATCCTGAGACCCGTCATCAACGCTGTTGGCAACACAAAACTATGAATGTGCTCAACTGTTTGCCCAAGCTGTCTCAGCCAAAGGCCAAAGCTGCGATCCACAACATCTGGCAGGCTGAGACCAAAGATGATGCGGGCAAGGCCTTAGATTTGTTCATCAAAACCTACGAACCCAAATACCCCAAGGCGACGCTGTGCCTGCAAAAGGACCGCGAGGAACTCATGGCATTCTTCGACTTTCCAGCACAACACTGGCAAAGCATCCGCACCAGTAATCCAATTGAATCCGCCTTTGCCACGATCCGTCATCGCACCAAACGATCAAAGGGCTGCCTCTCACGCGACGGCATGCTGCACATGATGTTCAAGCTGGGGCAATGCGCCGAGCAAAACTGGAGGAAACTACGCGGCTTTGACTACCTCGCCAAAGTCATCACCGGCGTCGCATTCAAAGACGGAATTGAAGCCACTGAAAACAGCCAGATCGCCGCATGACCAGAAACCCTTAAACACCAGATTTGACAATAACTCTCGGATGGGTTGTAATTGCCCTTAGAAATATCCGAAGGCTCAAATGCCCGATTGACTGATGTCAATCGCGCCCTTTGGCATGATGCTAGGTTTTAAGTAACGGCAATTCATACAGGAGCAGGATTGTAGGAATGGAACTGAAAACAATACTGTTGTGTCTGACTACAACCAAGAACACTGAAACGCTTTTGAAAGTGGCGGTTCCACTAGCACGCAAGAACAATGCTCATTTGATTGGGCTGCATACAGTCGAGGCTTTACTCGTCTACCCAGGCATTGCGATGCACATCCCCGATCCAGCATTCGCCACATTCAATGCCAGCCAAAAAAGTGAATCTGAAGCGATCAAAAAAGCCTTTGATAAACACACAGAAAATGAGGACTTTATCAGTGAGTTCCGGTTGGTCCGTACAGAGGCAGTTTCTGCCAGCGTGCGGATGGTTGAATGCGCGCGTGCAGCTGACCTAGTTATCATGGCACAAGAAGACAGAGAGAATGATAGATATGATCAAAGGCACGCACAAATTCAGGTGATCCGCGAAAGTGGCCGCCCAGTTATTGTAGTGCCACAGGATTATGATGGCCCCGAGATTGGTGCCAACCTGCTTCTTGGATGGAGCGACACAAGAGAAGCTGCCCGCGCTGCACATGATGTGTTGGGGTTAGCCGATGCCGGTGCAAATCTGACTGTATTGCGTGTTGGCAAAGCTTCGCAAGACGCGTTGAATGATGGGGTTGCAATTGATGTGGTGGAGATGATCGCACGTCACGATTTGAAAGTAACGCTAGAGCATCGCGAACCCTTGGATCTAAATATTGCTGAGGTCCTTAACAAAAAGGCTTTTGAATTGGGTGCTGACCTTATTGCGACAGGGGCCTTTGGCCATTCACGTGCCTATGATTTTGTTGTTGGGGCGACCACCCATGCATTGATGCGCGACCAAAAAGTGCCCGTCCTATTTAGCAAGTAGCATCTGACACAAGGATATCGTACCAGATTGGCAGATGGTTCGAGGCTTCCTCGGCTAAGGTGAACACACAACATCCAAATCCCGCCAGTTCCTACCAAGACAACTCTTGTGGATTGTTGTATAGATCAGTAAATTGTACCTGCAGCGAACGATAGGACTTGGAAATCGAACTCTCCCCGCGCAGGCCATCTGGAACAACCCGAATCTTCTCTTCTGCAGAGAATTGCCGCCGTGGCTTACGCTTGATTTTTTTAGCGTGTTTGTCCGCCGATTAATTCGGCCCTGTCTTCGTTCTCATCTTGTATCCTGACAGGGATTACGGTGAACCGAAAACTCTCGCTAAGCAAAACGGCCACCCTGTCTCAAAGCCTGTGACAGGATACAGAAGCAATTTCCGAAGGGTTTATGACCGAGTTGTGGACAAACCGGCCTGACGCGATTGCGGCGCGACGGTACACCTCAACTTCCCAACAGCGGTCATTCTCAAAAGCCTGAAAGGCGGCAATCCAAACAAGCCCTTACATTAACTCTCTTGCGCGACTGATCGCCTGAAGAGTACCAGACTTGTCGTCAAGAGGGCGGCCCCTAGCAGAAACATCCACAAAAATTCCGGCCAGACGATTTCGATCCCGGCCCCCTTGAAGACGATGGCCTGGCTGGCTGACATGTAGTGGCGTGACGGAAGCATAAGTGTGCCCGCCTGCAGCCAGGCGGGCTGACTTTCGACCGGTGTTTCACCTCCCGACAACATCAACATCGGCAAGACAATTAGCATCACCAACAGCGCAAACTGTGCCATGGAACGCGCCAGCGTTGCCAGAAATATCCCCAGCGCCGTAGAGGTAAAAAGGAAAAGTGCAGTGCCAAGCAGGAACAGGGCTTTCGATCCTGCGATACTAATTCCCAAAAAGCCTTGCAGCACAAATGTCAGAGACAGCCCAGCCGCCACAAGGATCACTACGGCGTTTGCCCAGATTTTGGCTGCTGCAATGTCAAAGGGCGCAAGTGGCATGGCGAGCAGGTGCTCGATCGTCCCGTGCTCGCGCTCCCTGATCATGGCGGCACCTGTTAGGATCGTGGTCAGCCACATGATCTGGCCGATCAGAGCGACGATGCCGGCGAAACGCACCGTGTCGCGGTTCGGGTTAAAGGCACTGTGCAGGATGATATCGACCTCAGGCGGGTCCAAAAGGTTCGCCCCGATCGCAAAGCGGCGGATCTCAGTACCCAGAATGTCGGTGATATAGCTTGCACCAATCCCGGCCTGTTCCATCGCTGTCGCATCGATCATAACCTGAATTTCCGGAGCGCGGGTGGCGCGGACGTCCTTCTCGAAGCCGGGCGGTACGGCAATGACAAAGAGGTACCGCCCTGCATCCATTTGTGTGGCACCGGAACCCGGCTGAATCTGGACGACGGGCTGGAACTCCGGCGGAAAGAAGGCTGCAGCAAGTGCGCGTGAAAGCGGTGAGTTGTCCTCGTCTGCAAACGCAATTGATGCGTTGTTGACCGAGGTCGCGACCCCGGTCGCCTCCATGACCGGTGACAATGTGAATGACCAAACAAGCAGTGCCATCATCACCCAGTCACGACGCAGGCTCATCATCTCTTTCAGACCAAGCCAGAAAATGCAGCGTAACCGTCGCATTCACTTCTCCTGTGCTCGGAGCGCGAGAGCTGCGATTGTGGTAAAAACTGGTCCGAAGCAGGCGAGCGCCAGAACGTCGGAGCCGAGCGCTTCCCAGCCCAATCCCTTGGTAAAGACACCGACGTTCAGGTGTAAAAAATAAGCTGATGGCCAGAGTGAGCCGATCATCTGGGCACCTCCTTCAAGTGTTGAGACCGGCTGCAGCAGGCCTGAGAATTGGATGGTAGGCACAACCGAAGCAATGGCCGTGGCGAAGGTTGCGGCGACCTGACTCGACGTCATGGTCGCGATCAGTAACCCATAGGATGTGGTCGCCCAAACATACAGGAGTGCGCCAATTGCAAGGGGCACGGGATCTCCTTTGAGCGGAACACCGAAGATCACAATTGTCATCGCGGCCAGCAGCAGGAAATTCACGAAAGCGATGGCGATATAGGGGATCTGCTTTCCGACTAGAAATTCAAGCCGCGTCGTCGGGGTCACGTAGAAATTGGTGACTGAGCCCAACTCCTTTTCCCGCGCGACGCTGACTGCCATGAGAACAGCGGGCAGCATGATGAGAAGGATCGCGGGCATGGCCGGGGCCATCGCGGCGATGCTCTCAAAGCTTTGATTATATCGAAAACGTGGTTCAATCCGCGTGATCTGGGTTTGCGCCGCACCGCTGTCGTTGGCCAAAACACTCAAAAAAGTTTGATGCAAACCTGCGACATAGCCCTCTACCGTCTCGCCTTTGAAAGGAATTGCGCCATCCACAGTTGCAAGCACCTCGGTCATTTCGCCGGCACGTAGCTTGCGCCCAAAATCAGGTGGCAGTTCGATGACCAACGAGACATCGCCTGCACTCAGTCGGCTGCGGCCTTCCGCAGCACTGGCCAGCGGCGGCGTTTGCCTAAAGTATCGCGACCCGGCGATTTCTGCGATATAGGCGCGACTTTCTGGCCCCTGTGAGAGGTCAAGGACCGCGAAATCCAACTCATCAATGTCCAGCGATATCCCAAAACAGAAGACCAGCATCAACAGAGCCGAACCCAGAAAAGCGAATGCAAGGCGCACCCGGTCACGCAACACTTCGATGGTCTCGCGTCGCGCATATGCGAGGATGCGCCCGACGCTATTTCCGGACCCGGCGGTTTTTGCTTCATCCGGGACCGCAGGGGCGAACACCTGTACCGGTGGCTCATCGGCTTCCATTATTGCGATAAACGCGTCCTCTAGGTTGTCTGCCTTCTGATTGGCGATCAACGCGCTTGGCGTGCCTTCGGCAAGAACCCGGCCCGCGTGCATGAATGAGACCCGATCACATCGTTCGGCTTCTGCCATAAAATGTGTCGAGACAAAGATCGTCACGCCTTCCTCGCGTGAGAGTTCAACCAGCAAGACCCAGAACGAGTCGCGCGCCTCTGGGTCCACGCCCGAAGTCGGTTCGTCCAGGATAAGCACGCGCGGTCGATGGATCACCGCTACGGCCAGTGACAAGCGCTGTTTGATGCCAAGCGGGAGGGCCGCGGCCAACGTGTCTCCATGCGCGTCCAGACCAAAACGCCTCATCAATTTGTTAATCCGAGCCGTCTGATCAGCGATATCGAAGATGCGGGCATGGAGTTTAAGGTTCTGATGAACGGTCAACTCGCCATAGAGTGAGAATGCTTGGCTCATGTAGCCAATCTCGCGGCGCGTCTCCAGGTCGCGCGCGTCAACTGGTCTGCCGAACAGAAATGCCTCGCCCGCGCTCGCAGGCAGCAGTCCTGTCAGCATTTTCATAGTTGTCGACTTACCGCAGCCGTTCGATCCGAGAAAGCCAAAGATCTCTCCGCGGTTGATCGAGAATTCGACATGGTCGACGGCAGTGAAGTCGCCGAAACGCCGTGTCAATCCGCGCGCGGTGATGACAGGGTCTGTATCGACCCGGCGCACCGGCAGATTATCCGCTATATGTTGTGACCCTCTGTGTGCCCGAAGGCTCCGGTAAGCCGTTTCGAAGTCCTTGGCCTGGCACCTCAAATCGCCCGGTTTGCCTTGGAAGAGCGCGCGTCCCGCATCCATCGCGACGATCCAGTCGAAGCTCTGAGCTTCCTCCATATAGGCGGTCGAGACAAGGACAGAGAGCTCTGGGTTGTTTCCCCTGATCGCGCGAATTAGCGCCCAGAACTGACGGCGTGACACCGGGTCGACACCGGTCGTTGGCTCGTCCAACACTAAAAGTTTCGGATCGTGGATGAGCGCACAGCAAAGCCCCAGCTTTTGTTTCATGCCGCCCGAGAGCTTACCCATCAGCCGGTCAGCGAAGGGCGCAAGCCCCGTCGCTGACAATAACGCCGCGATCCGAATGTCGCGCTCCTCCTTGCTTTGCCCGAAGAGGCGCGAGAAAAACTCAAGGTTCTCGCGCACCGACAAGTCAGCATAGAGATTGCGGCCCAGCCCCTGCGGCATGAAGGCAATGGCGGGGCATACGCGGCGTCGATGCGCGGGATCGTCGATTGCCCCCCCTAGGACGCCGATGGTTCCGGCCTGCAGTTTTTTCGCGCCGGTGATCAGACCCAAGAGCGTCGACTTGCCGACCCCGTCGGGCCCGATAAACCCGACGAGCCAACCGGCAGGCAAATCCAGCGAAAGCGCATTCAGCGCTGTGTGCTCGCGGTACTTATGGGTGACCCCTACAATACGAAGGTCAGTTTCGGCGGTCCCGGCACTCATTCGAAAAGCTCAGGTGGAATGCGCCTCTCCAATTCTTCGGGCCAAACGCCTTCGGAAGCGATCCGGATCACGGCCATGCCGCGAAGACCGGTCTTCACATGCTCGATCCGCTCTGCGACCAAGTCCTTTGGGATGCGAACTCGAACGCGAAAGACCAGTTGCTCGCGTTCGCTCATCGTTTCGACCTGCCTAGGCGTGAACTGTGCCTCCGGGGAAACGAAAGTGACAGTTGCGGGAATTGCAAAATTCGGCAGAACGTCGAGCACGATGCGTGCCTCTGCTCCAATCGGCAAGAGCCCTGCCTCGCGGGCAGGGAGAAACACTTCCATATAAACGTTCTCTAAGTTTATGAGCGTCAGGATCGGGCCGCCTGCTCTGACGACCTCGCCGGGCTCCGCCAGTCGGTAGAGCACGCGCCCCGGCGCAGGCGCAAGAAGAGCGCTGTCTTCGATCTGTGCTGCGATCCGGCGCACCTCAGCCTCTGCAGCAGCAATCTGACTATCCGTGGTTGCGACCCGGGCCTTGGACGCGCCCAGCACCGCTTCGGCAACCAGGTACGCGGTTTCGCGTTCCTCAAAAACGGTCTCAGAGATATTTCGACCTGTCAGCAATGCCTTGGCTCGGTCAAGCACGTGCGCGGCGCGATGGAGCTCACTCTCACGCTGAACGACCACCGCCTCGGCTTCGGCCTTCGTTTGGCGTGCCAGTGCAGCCTCGGCTCTAGCACGATCATGTGTAGCAGAGAGCTCGTCAGTGTCCATTTCGACCAGAACATCGCCCAAGGCAACCATGTCACCTTCGGCCACCAATACCCGCGCGATGCGTCCGGCAAGGGTTGGCGCGATTTCGGTTTGCTCTGCCTCGATCCGCCCATTGCTCTGGGCAAAGCCAGCCGGTAGTTCCTCGCCGTTCTTCGAGACAAACACATAGGCCGCTACGCCTGCAAGCAGCAGCGCTATTGCGGCGAGTATCGCTCCTGTTCCCATTTTCATATTCTGGCACCCAGTAGTCCATGACACATTTTCAATGTCTATTTGATAATTGGGCGGCTCGCCTTGCGTTGGATCAAATTGACGCTTTCTAAAGGTCAGCTAACATTGAGATAATTGTAGTGAATTCCTGCTACGTCCCACAACTCGGTCATAGAGGGCCTTGTTGCACGGATCGCCCCTGCGCTGATATCGATGCGGCCTGTTCTTTTCGGGAAGCTGTAAATACCGCACAAATTTAACGCTGATCGTCGTGACAAGATCCCGAAGCAAAATCATCGGGTGACCAATTGGGCTAGTTAAAACGAGGGCCTGCGGCGGCGCGGTGATCTGACTGTCTGGATCAGCGGTGATGCGCTTGGGTTGTGGTCGGCGCCGCGCCGAACAACGCGAGGCGGGCAGCCGCATTACTCTGATCTGGAGATCGAACTGTGCCTGACGCTGGGCCTGGTCTTCAAGCAACCGCTGCGTCAAACCCAAGGCTTGATGCGCTCTATTGCGAGGTTGTTGGGGGTTGAGGTCGCGGTGCCGGATTTTTCCACCTTATCGCGCCGGGGCAATGGGCTGACTTTGGCAGAAACGCAAAACCCGACCATGCGCGCTCCAATCCAACTGGATGTCGACAGTACCGGCCTGAAGATCTTCGGCGAGAGCGAATGGCTTGAGGAAAAGCATGAAACCAAACGCAAACGGCGCTCTTGGCGCAAGCTGCACCTCGGCCTTGATCTTGTCAGCGGGGAGATCGTCTGCTCCGACCTGGCCACCAATGTTATCGGCGATCCGACGGCGCTGCCAGATCTCTTGGATCAAGTCGCCGGTCCAGTTGATCTGTTCCTCGCGGATGGCGCTTACGACGGAGAACCAACATCTGATTTGCTTGCCGCTCGGTTCGGATCGACGATCGAGGTCACGATTCCACCACCCAAAAACGCGGTCCTGAGCACAGACGCCGCGCAAAACCCGAGCATTCGTGATCGCCATATTGCCGACATTCGCGCGCACGGACGAAGAGCATGGCAGAAGTCATCTGGCTACAATCAACGCAGCCGAGGTGAAACTCTCATGGGCCGTTGGAAAACAGTTATTGGGCCCAAGCTAAAGGCACACAACTTCGAAAATCAGAAAACAGAGGCCAGGATTGGCGTGCAGGTTCTCAACAGAATGACCGGACTTGGCAGGCCACGTTTCGAACGCATCGCCTGAATTCCGTCTCCGGTAGGGCGCGTTCCCAGTTGCAGCTGATCCGTGCAACAAGGCCATCGCTGGTGGTGTTTTGTGAGACACGCGAAGCGGCCCAAAGCTTTGCAGATTTTTAGCTCCTAAATGTGACTAAACGCCAGGACCAAAGTGCTGCTCTCAACCTTTTTCAATCTCAGAAAATCAACGCTGATTACACAATATAGTCGTCGACAATACGACCTTCTTCCATCGTGATAACTCGGTCGGCCATTTCGAGAATTCGGTTGTCATGTGTCACCATTACAGTCGTCATTTTCCGTGACTTCCCAAGAGCCTTGAGCATTGCGACGACGTTCATGCCAGACTCTTTGTCCAGCGCAGCGGTAGGTTCATCTGCAAAGATAATCTCAGGGTTTGACACCATTGCTCGGGCGACTGCGACGCGCTGCTTCTGTCCACCTGAGAGGTTTGCCGGCAGATAGCTCATACGATCAGAAAGACCCAAAATGTCCAAGACATGGTGTGCCGCACGCAACTGCTTGGCAGCATTTCCATTGCCATGCACTTGTAATCCCATCAGAACATTCTGTGTTGCGGTCAGGCTTTCATGCAGGTTGTGCGCTTGAAAGATGAAGCCTAATCGTCTTCTCAACATCACCATTGTCGCTTCGGTAGCGCCATGCAATTCGTGCTCGAGCAATTGTACGCTGCCTTCTTGCACTTCGCGCAAACAGCCCATTAATGTGAGAAGCGTGGTTTTTCCCGATCCCGACGGTCCCATCAGAATGGTCAGGCTACCCAGAGCAATACTTAGATTTACATTCCAAATTGCCTGTTTGCGAGCCTCACCTTTGCCGAAGTAGTGGTTCAGGCCCGTCAAGCGGATTGGCTCGCCATCAGACATTAAAACAAATCCGCAGGATCCGCGCCCGCTAGGCGTCGTGTCGCAATTGCGCCGGAGATGGTGCAAGCTGCTAGCGTACCCAGAAAGACCAGAATTGCCCTGCTCGCTTCCATTTCAACCGGTAAGCTCGTCACCGAACTCAGCGCAGAATAGAGGCCAATTGATACGATAAACCCGGGAATGAAACCAAAGACTGCCAGCACAATTGCTTCTTCGAATACAATACCCAAGAAGAATGGTTGCCCAAAGCCCATTGCCTTGAAAGTCGCATATTCTCGTAAGTGATCGGCTACATCCGTGGATAAGACCTGATATACGATTACAATGCCAACTATCAGGCCAATCACAACGCCAAATCCGAAAATGATCCCGGTTGGCCGTTGCGTAGACATGAAGGCTAAGTCGGCTTTTGCCGAATTCTCGATTGTTTGCACTTTGACGCTTTGCTTTGGCAGGACAGCTTGTATCCGCTGAACGACGCGCTCAGCGGATATACCGTCGGCCACCTTGATAAGGATATGACTGGGTACACTGCTGCTGCGTCGTTCAAAAAACCGAAAGAAGGTCTGCTCGGAAACTACAACGGTGCCATCGGCAAGAAATCCTCCTCCCACCTCCAGCGTTCCAATTGCAGTCAGGGTCTGGCCATTAATTTCGAAACCAAAAGACTGGCCCTCGAACAGTCTGTCGAATGCCGATGCGGGGACACCTCTTGTTTGGGTGTCGAGCAGCGCGGTGTTTTCAATCTCTAACCTAGGCATCGATGCTGCGATTACTGGTGACGCAAACTCGGGCCGCGATGTGTCCATCCCGAAAGCCAAAAGAGAAACTGAGGTGCCATCTGACATGCTAAAGGGAACGTTGCCGACGAAGAGAGGGGCCGCGAATGCAACGCCGGGAACCCCAAGCGCCTGAAACATGCGCGCGCGTGCTACGTTGCCACTATCTGTCAGAGTATTGCCATCCTCAGATGAAATAATGATGTCCGCGTTCAGCAATACATAAGGCGCGACCGTAGAGCCATTAAGAGCACCAAGTATGCCCAATTGCATGAACACGAGCAAATTGGCGAAGGCCACGCCAGCGACGGCAGCAACCAACCTGGCCTTGTTATGGGCCAGTTGCAGCCAGCCAATGGGCAAACGTCCGAACAGATAGGTTAACAGTCTGCTCATTCAGCACGGCCCGCATCGATCCGAACAATGGTCTCAAGGTTGGTAAAGCGACGGGCTATGTCCGATGAAGCTGCGTCGAGCATTATAATTACATCAACCACGCGAGCATCTGTATTTGCAGCTGGGTCATCGGACGTGATCGACTGACGGCCAATCTCCATCCCAATTGCGGAGACGATACCTGAAAGTTCCTCCCGAAGCGCGCCGGCGCTGGCGGTCACAGGATCCCCAATGGCGACCCTGCCAATCATGGTTTGATACACTTCGGCTTCAACAGTCATTTGCGACGTGTCACCAAGGTCAAAAATGCCGGTATTGGCAGGACGCTCTCCAACATGAGCGTTAATATCCAGCACTGTTCCTGCCACAGGCGCACGAACAAACGCACCTTCTAGGTCTTGGCGGGCCCGGGCCAGCTCGGCGCGAGCAGCTTGTAGGTTTGCTTCAGCAACAGCAATATCGGCCTGGACAATTTCCGACCCGGTTTCGTATCGAGAAAGTGTTGCGATGTTCCGCTCTACATCACGGCCCGCTTCGTTAGCGCGGGCTATAACACGATCAAAGTCCGCACGTGTCACAAGGTCGCGTTCAAAAAGCGATGTTGCCCTGCTCAGGTCGGACTGAGCCATTTTGGCCGTTGCCTCCGCGCGCTCCAGCCCTGCCTGAGTCTCGTCAAGACTGGCGCGGATGGACGCTCGCGTTTGCAACAGATTTGCCTCCCGGACACCAATACTGGCTTGAGCTGAGACAACGCGACTTTCCAGCTGAGGCAGATTATCAAGGATGGCTAGAACGTCATTTGCCTGTACTTGGTTGCCCTCCACGACACGGATTTCAGCAATTCTTGCATCTCCGGCACCAGACGGGGTCGCTACCCGGATCACATCGCCCCGCGGGATAATGCGGCCTAAAGCCACGACATCGCCCTCACTTACGACAGCGATTTCTTCTTGTGATGAGACTTTCTGGATCGCAACCGCGATGGGAGTTTCAGTCCCCGCCCCAGGTTCAAGTCCCGTGGCATTGAAAAAAATGCGCAATCCTGGAGGCTGAAAATACATTCCGATGACAGCGCCTGTGAAAAGCGTCAACATAAAGAGTGGGATCAGGTACAACTTTGATTTACCCATTACATTTGAAGCAAACGCCCTAGATGACTGTTCCAGCCCATTGTCTCTAAGTGGCATAGGTGTGGTGTTGCCATTTTCATCGCGGCTCATCGTCACTCCTTTGACCTATTCGGCTTCATGGTCAGGCAGGAAATCGTACTTTTCCGGTGTTCCGACTTTAATCTGGTGGATTTAAAGCGATCCATGGATTTATCCTTCACCGTTGAATGAGTCAGTCCGTTTAGTGCTGTATATCACCACCTTGGGCTGCATATGACCTTTGGTAAAGTACTGACATTGGCTAGTGGTTTTATAGATCCGGAGCCTAACGGCCCTTAGCTGCCGCTCGCCGGACATGTTGTATGCAGCGATGCGGCCCGTCGAGCCTGCCGTTCGCTGCATCTGCAAAACACGCACTTAACTGAATTCACGGCTTTTCGGGCTGGATATCAAATTGCATCTGTCAGAAGTCAAAGGCCCCGTTATGGATCGATTGCATCGCGTCAAATTCCTGGATGATCTGACAGGCGAGGTGTTCCTGTCGCAGTATGACGCTTACTCCAGCCTGGCCCGTCGAACAGAAAGCGGCCCCTCGGAGGCAGCGGAATAGGCAACCACCGTTCCGAAGGACCGGGACCTCTTGGTTAATGCGCAAGCAGCACAGGGAGGCCAGTTTGTTCTATCAAGGTTCGCGTGGTGCCACCCAACATCGCCTGGCGCATCCGTGCATGACCATATGCGCCCATCACGACCAGGTCGGCACCCAGTTCTTCGGCCCGGTCCAATATACAGGCACCTATTTCCTTACTGCCGCTTGGATATTGCTGCACGGTGACCTTGCAGCCCATATGACTGAGCCATTTTGCTAGATCAGAGCCAGGGTTCTCGCCGCTTTCTGTTTCGGTTGTGACGGGGTCAAAAACAGCGATCGTGATCTGGCTGGCTTCTACAATTTGAGGTAGTGCTGCCTGAATAGCGCGTGCCGCAGGTAAGCTGGTGTCCCAAGCTATCATAAGGTGGTCACCGCCATTCTTTTCCCTCATCGGTATCGCATTCAAGACGACCCCGGCTGGGGACGCAAAAAGAGCGCCTCGTAATGAATGGTCAAACGCATGACCATCGGTGCGCAAATCGTTGCTGACATGGACTAGATTGCACAAACAGGCACGGCGGGCGATGGCATCCTCAATTAATCGTGCTTCGCCGTAAGCCAGTGCCACATCGCCTGAAACGTTGTGCGTAGCCAAGAGCGCTTCAATTTCCTCGGTTTTCGCGATCATTTTTTTGCGCCCTTCAGCATACATGATCTGCCACGTGTCATCAAAGGCAACCGCACCATAAGCGGACGCGGAATAGGCCGAAATTGGAAACGGGGGCGCGGTGCCAGTCACGATTACAGCAAGGTGAGCTGACGTTTCTCGGGCGCGTTCAAAAAAGGGACCAAGCTCTGATGGCTTGCTACCGAGCCCGATCAGAGTCAGAATGGTTTGGTTCTTCATCGTTTTGTCCTTTCAACAATGTAGATGAAGCTTAGGCGGCGGACCTTGGTAAGATTTGAGATGGATCAATAGGCCACAACATGATCGCAGGCGGATCTTGAGACGAGCTCGGCGGGTCGATGTATTGTTGAATACTGCGGTAGCTGCCATTCTGAAAAACATCGGAACGGCCGATTGCTCAAGCCTATCAACGATTGCAGCGTTGATGGTGAAATCACTCGCTCGGAATGGGCGACAGTTCTTGTGGTGATGAGATCCACGTTTTGCTCAAACGCCCTGTAATGTAGCCGCCCATTCACACGCCGTAAAACGATTACTGGGCGACCAAAGTTCCTGAGAGCAAGATTGGCGGCTTGGGCACGTACCTCGCAATCTATAGGTAGACCAAAGAACATCCATTACGTGCAGGCCGATAAGGCGGGCGTAGTGTCGGCGGGTATCCTGCGCGTCGTTGATATTAGCTTTTCTCAATCTCGATTTTTTGAGTGTTTGCGGCAACCTCGTCGGGCTTTTTGATTGTCAGGTTCAGGACGCCATCTTCAAAAGAGGCATTAACCCCATCTTTGGGAGGCGTGAAGTCAAGCGGGATTTGGTGACGGAAGCTGCCAAACTGGCGCTCGACAAGATGATAGTCGGCTTTGGTATCTTCGATTTCTTTGACCTTTCAGTAACAGCACGTCGCCAGTGACTGAGACGTCTAGATCGCTTTCTTTAATGCAGGGGATTTCCGCTGTGATCGCAACCGTGTCGTCGGTTTCAGAAACATCGAGGGCCGGCATCAAGTCGCTATTCGTTGAATTTACCATTGAGCCGATATTGAACCGCTCCAAAGTTCGGTCGATCTCGTCATGAAGAGACCGAAAGATTGGGCTTTGAAAGGCATTGGAGGGGGAATTCGAAAGGAAGGGTTTGGCAGGCCATCATATTGCTTCTTTGAAGAAGGTTTGAGAGTTCAAAATATCCGCACGCACCAGTCAAGGATTGATATGGGTCAATTCCCGGCCACGAGAACAGCTTAGTTTTGGGCATCAAACGAGCTCGCATATGGCGTAACCCAAAGGTCCCTATTCATGTCCTTGGCGGAAGCTTCCTTGCTGGGCAATCAAGCATGGATCGTGGGCCCATCCAGAGACTAAACTCAGCAGAATGAGAGGAAATTGAATATGTCTGCGCAAGGATTGGAAGTCATCGACCATACGGTTCACTTGACCCATGAGTGGATCAACGAATTAGCTGACCGTTTGGATTGGACAAGCGCGCGGGATGTTCTGCGGCTGATGCGCTCGACATTGCGTGTCATTCGCGATCATCTGAGGGTGGACGAAACTGCGCAGTTTTCTGCGCAACTGCCGTTGTTGATCCGGGGCATGTACTTTGAGGGCTGGATGCCCAAGACGACGCCAATCAAAGAACGTCATTTAGAGAGTTTCATTTCAGCGATCGAAGTGCTGGTTGCGGATGTGATCGAATACCGTGGACCTAATGACATTCAGGCAGTCTTGAAAATGTTAAATGCCCGTATTTCACGGGGCGAGGTCGAGGACATCCGCGCCAATCTTCCAACGGAAATCCGAGACTTCTGGCCCGCTCCATAAGGAATAAAACAGTGGACGAACTGACAATCAACTCTGAGTACATGCGTCGCTTGCTTGAAAAGCTGCGGGCGGTTATGGGCCGCGAAGGGGAGGTGATGCCCGACATCGCTGGCAACGCTTCTGACGACGAACGTCCCGCCACACTACAGGAAACGCCCGGCGATCTGCTCTTGCAGGAGTTGACCGAGGAGATTGAGGCAATGGATGACGACCATAAACACGAGCTGGTCGCTCTTATGTGGCTTGGCCGCGGCGATTTTTCGGCTGCCGAATGGCCGGAGGCGATGAGCTTAGCCGCTGAACGCCATGACGGTCCGACGTCGCGTTATCTGTTATCTCATCCAAGGGTCGCCGATCAACTTGCCAGCGGCTTGGAAGAGTTGGGCTACAGCCATGTCTTGCAAGACGGGCTGTATTGAAGTCAGCGGTCTCATTCGCCTTCTCGAGAGTGGGTCAACTGCACAAGCTTGGCCGCTGGCCCTAGAGAGTTCATGACTGCATTGAGCAAAATCAATTCGAAGGAATGTTTGGCCAAGTAGGATTACTCTGAAACGATGGGGCCGACAGCGTGCCCGCTATTGGAGTGTAACCTTTGGGCGATTTCTTTCTTTGGCTAAACGATCAACTGCTGCGCATGCAATGGCTGGCTGACTTGGTCACGTTGTTGGTGCGCGACGGGTTTGGCCTAGATCCGGCAAGCCAGATTGGTGGCAGCGTTCACTTTTTCATATATGACGTCATCAAGATATTCATTCTGCTCTCGGTGCTGATCTTTAGTATTTCCTATGTGCAAAGCTATTTCCCACCCGAACGCACCCGCCGTATTCTAGGGCAGCGGCAGGGTCTGGGGGCCAACATCTTCGCAGCACTGCTCGGAACCATAACACCGTTTTGTTCGTGCTCCTCCATCCCATTGTTTATCGGTTTTACCAGTGCGGGATTGCCACTGGCGGTGACGTTTTCATTTCTCATCTCCTCCCCGCTGGTTGATCTGGCCTCAGTGATCTTGCTGGCCAGTATTTTCAACTGGAGCATCGCCTTGGCCTATGTGGCAATCGGACTGGTGCTGGCCGTCCTTGGGGGCACCCTGATTGGGTATCTCAGGTTAGAAAATCAGGTTGAGGCCTTTGTTTATCAAAGCCCGGTCAGCGATCACGACAATGATGGCGCAATCAGCCGCCGCGAGCGGCTCACCTATGCGAAAGGTCAGGTCGTCGAAATTGTGCACCGGGTTTGGCTTTATGTTTTGATCGGCGTCGGGATAGGCGCGGCCATTCACAACTGGATTCCTGAAGCCTTCATTTCAACTCTTCTGGGTCAGGACAAGTGGTGGTCGGTTTTGGTTGCAACCATTGCTGGCGTTCCGATGTATGCCGACATCTTTGGCACGCTGCCCATTGCTGAGGCTCTGGTGCAAAAAGGTGTTGGGTTGGGCACAGCGCTGACGTTCATGATGGCAGTTACCGCGTTGTCGTTACCCTCAATGATTATGCTGAAACGTGTTGTGAAGTTGCCCTTGATGATGGTCTTCATTGGGATCGTCACCGTTGGCATTATTCTCATTGGCTATATTTTTAATGCAACCGCCCACCTATTTGTTTGAACAGGAGATATGAGATGATCATTAAGATATTGGGATCCGGATGTAAGAAATGCCTGGCCTTGGAGGCAAATGCTAGGGCGGCCCTGCAATCCAGCGCTATCAATGCCGATGTCGAAAAAGTCACGGATTTTGTCGCCATTGCCAGCTACGGCATCATGTCCACACCCGGTCTCGTTATCGACGAGAAAGTCGTCTCAACCGGGCGCGTGCTAAGTGCTTCAGAAATTGGCGCGCTCCTTAAGGTACCTTAGCCAATTCTCTCAGACGTTGGACGGCCGCGCGTCCTGAGCGGGTGGCGGCGGATTGGCTGTTCCCAAATGCGAGCATGTTCGCGACCGACCCATTTGCTGAGGGCGGCGGGGAGAGAAGGATGACACCGTCTTCAGATGTCGCATGATGATACAATCCCCTGTCCAACGCCTTGACAGCCTGAGATACTGTGACTTTGCTTCCTGAAAGCGGATATTGGGTAACCATAATCCCCACTGCGTCCCGATCCGGTGCGATTGCATGCAAGATCGCCAGTGGGATCGATACACCACTCCACCGGCCATTGCATTCGATCCAATGGATTGTGTTTGGGTCCGCACGGTGATTGCATATGACGGCATCAAAGCTACATCGACCATAATAGCCCAGATGCTGCAAAACCGCTGCAATCTTCACTGATTGGGCGACAAGGTCACGCTGCACAGAGTCCGGCAAGGCTGACCTTACGGCCCCGACGAATGCGGCAGCATCGCCAAATACCTGTTGCTCGAACACGCCGTGAGAGATTGGCGGCCCTTCGGCCACGTGCGGAATCCATAATTGCACGGAAGGGGTGCAGGTCACATCGGTGTCCCAAACCCCGACAAGGATCGGATAACTGTCGGCCCATCCGGTCGCGTGCAACTGATCTTGCAAGACTGAGCTGATCTGGGCAGGGGACTTGCCGTTCAGATAAGCGGCTTCGAACCGGATATTTCCGGCCGAACCGGCGCTGTCGGGAACCTTTACGACTACTGGTTCAGATGATTTTCCGAAACGCGCGACGAGAGCGGCAGCCGCGTCGGGCCCATAGGCGGACATTGTTGGTGGAACAGCATCGTTGCCGATCACTTGGCGGGCCAGTCGAGTGAACCAAAGTTTGTCATTTACGCGCCGTGCGACGCGCGGGGATGGACCGCTGACACGGATCATGCATTTAGCCGCTTCTCCAATTGCCTGAGCCAAACGCCATGTGTTCCCGGTAGTCAGATAAGAGTTAACTGTCAGGCCGCCGGCGTTTTGCGCAACTTTGATGAGCTTTTCGAGCAACGCGGGTGCATTATAGGCTTGCTTCGAAACCGGGTCTGCATCTGCGTTGCCAGAAGACAAAAAGGTGACATCAGAAAACCCGCGATACTCAGCCAGATAGGCCTCAAATTTGGTGTCTCTTTGGCGCACCAGAACAACATCACCGGGCTTTGCCAGATGCGCCATTCGGTGGTCGAGATGCGAGGACCGTGCATTGCGCATAAGGCTGATCTCTGATTGGTCGCCAATCAGCAATGATGGGCCAGTTCCAGTGCCCTGAGACACCCATGGCCCGAAATCGAGTGATGACAACAACGCGGGTTCGTCTGCAACAAGGCGTTCAATGAGTTTGGCGGCATCAGACATACGGATTTTCCAGCATTGGATTTATCCGGCAAAAATTACACCGAAGATTGCTGGCAAAATTGATCAATGTCAGGCGCTGTTTGAGTAGCATGGTACTCTATGCCTGTCCTTGAACAGGAGAGATGAGATGTGTCGCCTTTACGCAATGCATGCCAATGAGCCGACGCGCGTTGAATGCGGCTTGGTCAAGGCCCAAAACGCCCTGATGGAGCAAAGCAAGGGGGACATGCAGGGCTATGCGCATGGTCACGGATGGGGCGTTGCTGACTACGCGGATGGTGTGCCGCTAGTTGAAAAACAGACCTGGGCCGCGTTCCACGGGGAGCATTTTGCCCGCAACGCGGCACGGATTTATGCACGCACCGTTGTTGCTCACGTGCGTCGGGCGACAGTTGGTGGAACCAGCATCGAAAACACACACCCTTTCCATCATGGCAAATGGATATTCGCCCATAACGGCACAGTGCCAAATTTCGAGCGTGTCCGCCCTGTCATTCTTGACCATATGGACCCGCTGCACCGCACCGAGATTATGGGCACAACCGATAGCGAACATGTTTTCCGCTATCTGATGAGCCTGTTCTTGCGCCACCCCGAACGCGGTTTGAGAGAGACGGTTCGCTTAGGTCTGGAGCGGATCATCGCGTGGTCCAATGAAATTGATCCGCAGGCCCGCATCGGTCTGAATATTGTGCTGACGGATGGTGAGCACGTGATCGGCTCACGGTACAATCGGTCGCTGCATTACCTGGTGCGCGACCACGTGTTTTCCTGCCCCATCTGCGGCAAGCCGCACGTGCACCACGCAGCCAGCACTGCCTACCAAGCAGTTGAGATTGCATCTGAGCCCATCACGGTTGGCGAGGATTGGTACGAGATACCGGACCATACGATTTATAGTATAGCCGAGGATTTCCGGCTCGATATGGAGCCATTGGGGCGTGGTCACGTGGGAGCTGCGTAAGGGGAGATGTCGTGAAGAAACGAGATACTATAATGCTGCCTGCTGGTGAGGTCCCGGGGTCTGCGCCGAAACCGCGGGATGTACCTTTGCCGTGGCAGTCGCCAAAGTCTGCCAAGGAAGACAGAGACGCCCCCATGCGGCTCGCTGCGATCTTGAAAAGCCAAGCGTATCTGCAAGCCGACGAAGACGTTGCCTTTCTTAGGTCCGATGAGATGCGCGGCGCGCGTCTTCAACTTGATTTCATGAAGGCTGAACAAGGGCTCGTGGATCATGAGGTGAAGCATACGATAGTTGTATTTGGCAGCACCCGTCTTCCGGAGCCGACCGCTGCCCGCGCGCGTGCGGAACAGGGGCGTATTCACTTGGATGCTGACCCCCAAGACCCTGCGTTGCAACAGCAATCGAAGATAGCGGAACGCGTTCTGAAGCGAAGCCTGTACTATACAATAGCGCAGGAATTCGGCGACGCTATCGGCCGTATGACAGAAGTCCGTGACGGCGGACGGATCGCCCTGATGACAGGTGGTGGTCCGGGTATCATGGAGGCGGCGAACCGTGGTGCATTTCATGCCGGGGCAAAGTCGATTGGCCTGAATATAACGTTGCCGTTCGAACAGTATCCCAATCCGTATCTGACGCCGGGGCTCTGCTTCCGCTTTCACTACTTCGCCCTGCGGAAGATGCATTTTCTGAACCGCGCTCGTGCTCTTGTGGCTTTTCCGGGTGGCTATGGCACAATGGACGAGGTGTTTGAGACACTCACGCTGGTGCAAACCCGCAAAATCGAGCCTTTACCGATTATTCTAGTCGGGCACGAGTTTTGGGCACGTGCCATAGATTTTCCATTTCTCGTTGAAGAAGGGGTCATCGATCCGGAAGACGCCGACCTATTCTGCTTTGCCGAAACTTCCGACCAGATTCTGAAAATTATCGCTGACTGGTACGCGCAGGCGGGCCAGCCACTCATTGAAAAACCCGAAAATCTCTAGCTGTAAAGCGGGCATCACAAAACTTCAAAGGAGCCGACCTTATGAGACTTTCATTCCATGGCGCTGCGCAAAACGTAACTGGTTCCTGCCATTTACTTGAGGCGGGAGGTTTGCGAATTTTGATTGATTGCGGAATGTTCCAGGGCGCAAGACATGCGGATGAAGAGAACTCGGGCGATTTCGGGTTTGAACCGTCAGAAATTGACTATCTGCTCTTGACCCATGCGCATCTTGACCATTGCGGCCGCATTCCATTGCTGGTCAAGCGTGGTTTTGCCGGAAAGATTATCACAACGGCTGCGACGCGCGAACTCACCAAGCTGATCTTGATAGACTCTGCCCATATTCAAGAAGAGGACGCCCTGCGCGCCTCTCGTCATAAGCGGCGCGGCGGCCACAAAGATATAAGACCGCTTTACGATCATGTCGATGTGCTGTTCGCCTTAGATTTCTTCGGGCCAAACGTCAGCTATGATGAAGATGTTGCTTTCAACGATGCTGTGACAGTCCGCTTTATCAATGCCGGCCATATCTTAGGATCCGCTTCAGTTGTTGTGGAAGTGATTGAACAAGAAAAGACAAAGCGGATTGTGTTTTCAGGTGATTTGGGCAGTCCGGGCCATGCGATTTTGTCCAATTCAACTCTACCACCGGAGTGTGATTATGTTGTCATGGAAACGACCTATGGCGGCAGGATGCACAAGGATCGTGAAACCTCAAATGCCGAACTTACCGAAGTGATCGCCGAAACAGTTGCGCGAGGTGGCAATGTAGTAATTCCGACCTTCGCGATGGAACGCACCCAGGAAATCCTGTTTACCCTGAAAAATGCGATTAAGAGCAAAGATTTACCCGGGTCGCTGGCAATCTTTTTGGATAGCCCGATGGCGATTTCGGCAACCGAGATTTTTCGGCGTCACGCTGATGGCTTCAGTCCTGAAGTCCGCGATGTCATGTTGGCCGGACAACACCCTTTTCATCCGCCTGGGCTGCGCTTTACTCGCCAAGTGGACGATTCGAGGGCGATCAATCGCATAAGGGGTGGTGCAGTCATTCTGGCGGGGTCAGGCATGTGCACAGGCGGGCGCGTGCGCCATCACTTGAGGCACAATATTTGGCGCCCCGATTGCAGTATTGTTTTTGTTGGATTTGCTGCTGAGGGAACGCTTGCACGGCAGATTGTTGACGGGGCAAAGCATATCCGGATTTCTGGCGAGGACATTCAAGTCAAAGCTGACATTCACACGATAAATGGGTTTTCTGCGCACGCCGATCAACGAGAACTTTTGTACTGGGTGTCTCATACAGGCAAGCCCAAAACGATTTTCCTCGTTCATGGGGACTATGATAGAGGTATGTCCGAGATGAAAAAGGAGTTGGAGAAAAAGGGCTTGGCCGTTGAATGCCCGACGTTGCATTCCGCGGTTGATCTGGAGTGACATTCTGTGTCGAAAAACGGGCTTTGTTGGAGTGTCTTCACTTCAGGCAGGCAGATGGCGCTGTGGGCTTACATAGTGAAGTGGCATTCCATTCAGTTTTGTCATTGCTATGGGAATGCCAAATTAGTTCATGTGAGTTTGCTGAAGCGGCTTGCAGGGAAGGGAAAAAATGATCCAAATTGAACACAGTCAAAGTGGTGATATCATTACTCTACGTGCGTCGGGGACGCTTACCAAGGCAGACTACGATGCAGCCTTACCTGAAATTGAGAATGCGATGACCTTGGCAAAGGGGCCGCTGCACATGCTGATCCGTTTGGAAGACTTTCATGGTTGGGAAATTGACGCATTGTGGAAAGATCTCACATTTGATCTGAAGCATCGCGGTGAATTTGGGTCTATCGCCGTCGTTGGTGATACAAAACTTGAAGAGTGGGGTGTCTGGCTGTCTTCGTTTTTTGCTAAGTCTGAGGTGCGTTATTTCAGCTTTGAAGCTGAAGATGATGCGCGCAGCTGGCTTGAGAAGACATAGTATTAGGACCCAAATCCGATAACTGCCTTTATTGCGATCGAGTGGAACTCTCGATTGCGAATATCTATTTGGTTCCGGACGCCATGCTGAACGGGCTGGCGAGCTACAATCTGGTGAGCTTTCTGCGAAACCTTTTCGTCTTGTGAAGCGCTATTGAATCGTTGTCGGCCGCACCAAAGCTTAGGCCTTCCGGGCGATCAGATAGTCTGTCAAAGCATTAAAGCTTTGCATCTTGGGATAATCCGCCTCGGGCATATCGAGGTTAAACCGTTTGCCAAGGGCCGTCACGAGGGTCAGAAAATCCATCGAATCGATGTCGAATTCTTCACGCAGGTCTCCTGCCAGATCTATGTCCGCAAGGCTTACATCCGGAGCAATCCGATGCAGCTCTTCTTCCAGTGCGGTTGAAACATCCTGATCAATCATAGTGCTTCCGGTGTGTTCAGCTTCTCTGCAATTGCTTTTAGAAACAATGCGCCACGTCGTCCATCACTTGCGCGGTGGTCAGCGGCGAGCGTGATATCGGCGACCAAGCGTGGGACAACTTGCCCTTCATATACCCACGGCCGCAGAGATGGCGTGCCAATGCCGACGATCGCAACCTGTGGCGGGTAGATGACACCGTATAACTGGTCGACACCTCTGTCTCCTAGGCTGGTCAGCGTGATTGTTGCATTTGACAACTCGCGAGACCTGAATCGCCCTGCACGAACCCGAGTGACGAGATCACGCATGTTGCGCATCAATTCATCAAGTTTCAGTGAGGCGACATCCAGAAGTGCTGGGGCAACCAATCCGCCGCCACGCATGCTTATAGCCAGTCCTGGATGGATGGCTTTACTCGGATTGAAGCTGTTGTTTTCGTAGTGGCCGTTCATTTCTGGCACTTTTATGACAGCAAGTGCAATTGCTTTCAAAAAGAGAGCACCGAGCAGAAGTCGGTCGTCGGGAGCTCGGTCTGAATTGGTCTTGGCAACGAAAGCGTCAGCATTGGTCAGGTCTGCCTGATGGGACAGGTAATAGTGTGGGATTTCTCGCTTTGAGCGCGACATAGCGGCAGCAATTGCACCGCGCATATCAGGCAGGGGATCGGCGCGGGGCGTTTCAACCAAAGCCGAAATGTCTTCGCGGGTAATTGTCGTTCCGCTTTTCCGGGCTCCGAGGGAGCTCAGATCGAACCCGGCTTGTGCCGCCCTGCGGCGTGCTGCCGGGGTTATGCGCTCGCGTGTTTGGCCAACGGTGGCTATGTTGGTTATTGTGTCTTCGGGCCACTCTATCTCTGGCTCAGGCAAATCAGGCATGGGAAATTCAGGGCCCGCGGGCTGCGGTGAAGGGTCCTGTGGGGCCGGGTCTTCTGGCAGGTCGGGGGCAGGATGAGGGTCATGTGGCTGTGGGACCTCTGGTTTGCCGGGCGTGGGTGCCTCCGGCTGGCCCGCTGGCCCTGAAAGCACCTGTTCATCCGCCGCCCTAATGTTCGCAAGCGGTGTGCCGACCGGCACTTCTGAACCGATGTCCACAAGCCACTTCTCAAGAATACCGTCCTGAAAGGCTTCGATCTCAATGACGCCTTTCTGTGTCTCGACAGCGGCGACTACTTCCCCGTGTTTCACTGTGTCACCGGATGATTTCAGCTGTTCCACCAAGGTTCCTGCATCCATATCTGCACCAAGTGAGGGCATGAGAAAAGCGCTCATGGCTTGGCCTGCATGAGCGTTTTGACTGCAGCCACGATCTTTGAAACTTGCGGTATCGCCGCTTGTTCCAGATGCTGTGCAAAAGGGATTGGAACCTCTTCGCTGCAAACGCGCGCTAAGGGGGCATCAAGTTCAAAGAATGCTTCTTCTGCCAGCCGCATTCCAATTTCTGCGGACAGGCTCCCACTTTTCCATCCTTCATCGACCATTAGCGCACGTCGGGTTTTGGTAACCGACGCAATCACGGTTTCCATATCCAGAGGGCGCAGACTGCGCAGGTCGATGACTTCGGCCGATATCCCTTCCGCTTCCAGTTGCACGGCGGCCTCCAGCGTTTTAAAAAGTGATCCGCCGTACGTGATCAGCGAAACATCTTTCCCGGCACGCCGTACTGCGGCGCGGTCAATATCAACTGGCCCGGCATTGTCACCAATGTCACCTTCGCGGTTGTAGAGCATGACATTCTCGAAAATGAGGACGGGGTCGGGATCTTCCAGCGCGGTCCACAACATGCCGCGCGCGTCTTCCATTGTGGCTGGGGTCAGCACGCGCAGGCCTGGAATATGGGCGTACCACCCCTCAAGCGAATGAGAGTGCTGGGCCGCGAGTTGCTTGCCTGCACCGGTTGCCATCCGGATCACAACTGGAACTCCGAACTGATTGTTGGACATGTGCCGTATCGTTGCTGCGGTGTTCAGAATCTGATCCAAAGCCAGAAGTGAGAAATTCACGGTCATGACTTCGACAAGCGGGCGCATGCCGGCGATCGCGGCCCCGATCCCAGCCCCGGTAAATCCGGATTCAGACAAGGGCGTGTCGCGGATACGATCAGGGCCGAACTGATCCAGCAGACCCTTGCTGACAGCATAGCACCCACCATAATGGCCCACATCTTCTCCCATCAGGAATACACGAGGATCGCGCGACATTGCGTCAACAATGCCAGCTTTCACAGCGTCTCGGTAAGTGGTCTTGACGGATTTTGTGGGCGGAACGGGAACAGGCCGGGCAGGGCGATCAGGTGACATTACAAACTGGGTGAGGGTCTCCACAGGTTCATCACTTCCAGCTTCGGCAAAGGCAACAGCCTCCGTGATCTCCTCGTCCACTTCAACAATAATTTTCGAAACCTCGTCCGCGTGCAGCAGGCCGCTTTCCTGCAACCAGGTCTGAAAGCGCAAGATGGGACCTTTCTCACGCCATTCGGCGACCTCCTCTTTTGATCGATAGAGCTGTGCGTCAAACATTGAATGGGCACGAAACCGATAGGTGCGGCACTCAAGGAAATAGGGCTGGCCGGTGTTCTCGATATGCTTGAGTGCTCGTCGTGCAGCACCTTCAACAGCGACAACATCCATCCCATCTACGCTTTCGCTTTCAATCCCATAGCAGGCCGCTTTTGCGCTGATGTCGGTTTGGGATTCCGATAGCTGCAAAGCCGTTCCCATGGCATAGCCGTTGTTTTCGCAGACAAAAAGAACGGGCAATTTCCAGAGCGCCGCGAGGTTCAGACTTTCATGAAACTCGCCTTCTGCGACGGCACCCTCGCCGCAAAAGCAGGCCGTCACAGTGTCACCTTTGTTCAAACGATCGGCCAGCCCCAGACCGACGGCCATTGGAAGTCCGCCACCTACAATTGCATTGCCACCGTAAAATCGGTGATCGCTGCTGAACAAATGCATCGAGCCACCACGTCCGCCCGTGCAGCCCTCGGCCTTACCGTACATTTCTGCCAGCACGCGCCCCATTGGGATACCTCTCGCCAGCGCATGTCCGTGTTCGCGGTAGGTAGCCACAACGCGGTCCTTATCGGTGAGTAAAGGAATGATGCCTGTGGCTATGGCCTCTTCGCCATCATAGAGGTGCAGAAAGCCGCGGATCTTCTGTTGCGTGTATAACTCAGCGCATTTGTCTTCGAACCGTCTGATGCGGATCATACCCTTGAGCAGGTTGCGCACATGCGCATGGTCCAGACGCGGTTTGAGTGTAGTCACGGTCATCGCTCATCACTTTCCAATGTAGAAATATCACCCTCGGGCAGCCCTAGTTCACGGGTCTTGAGCAATCGGCGCATGATCTTGCCGCTGCGCGTCTTAGGCAGGTTCTCTCGAAAAACAATTTCCTTTGGCGCAACTGCCGGACCCAGTTTTTTACGGGCGTGGCCAATCAACTCGAGTAGCAATGCGTCGCTGGCCTCAAAACCAGGCTTGAGGGCAACGTAGGCCTTAACCCGCTCGCCGGCAGTGTCGTCCGGGATGCCAATGACACCCACCTCAGCGACAGCTTCATGCTCCATCAACGCGCTTTCGACCTCGAATGGGCCGATGAGATGACCGGAACTTTTGATTAGATCATTGCTGCGGCCAACGAACCAGAAATACCCGTCTGCGTCCCGCATCGCCAGATCACCACTGAGATACCAGCCGTCCAGGAAGCATTTGCGATAGCGCGCGTCCTCGTGCAGATAACCGCGCATCATTGAGGGCCATCCGGGACGCAAGGCCAACTCGCCAATGGCCATCGGTTTCGTCAGCTCGGTTGCCCCATCTTTGCTGATCTCGACAATACCAGCCTCGATACCGGGAATTGGCTTGCCCATCGAACCGGGCCTGACCGCCATAGACGCAAAGTTTGCAATCATGATGCCACCGGTTTCAGTCTGCCACCAGTTGTCATGAAACGGCATACCAAAGACGTCGTTCCCCCAGACGACAGCCTCGGGATTCAGCGGCTCGCCGACACTTGCCATAAACCGCAGGGCTGTAAAATCATGGCCCTTGGCAGCCTTGCCGCCGGCCTTCATCAGCATTCGGATGGCGGTGGGCGCCGTATACCAGACGTTTATGGCCTCATTTGCAAGAATCTCATACCAACGCGCGACGTCAAACTCGCCTTCATCGACGATCATGGTGACGCGATTGGTCAGCGGTGCGATGATGCCGTAGGATGTCCCCGTGACCCATCCGGGATCCGCAGTACACCAGTAGCTGTCGCCGGGTTTCAGATCCAGCGCGAGCCTGCCGGTGATATGGTGTGCGACCACTGCTTCATGCACATGAACAACACCCTTGGGTTTGCCGGTTGTACCTGATGTGAAGTGCAACAGTGCGGTATCTTCGGGCTTCATACGTTCAGTTTGGAACATTTCAGACGCTTCAGCCATCAGCGGCGGTAACGGATCACCCCCCTCAACATCACCATCGGTAAGCAATACAGTGCGCAGTTCCGGCAACCTGTCGCGCAAGTCACTGATTTTGCGTTTGTACAGCCGGGTGGTCGTGACCAGCGCGTTTGCTCCGCCGATTTCCATCCGCGCGTGAATGGGCTCAGGGCCAAAAGCAGAAAACAGGGGGCAAAATATGCACCCGGCTTTCAAGCTGCCAAGGGCAGCAATGTAAAGTTCAGGGGTGCGTCCGAGAAGGGAATAGACGCGCGCGCCTTTCTCTAGGCCGCAGTTATGCAGAACATTGGCAAAACGGTTGGTGAGGAGAGACAGTTCCGCATATGTGATGTCAGTGCGTTCACCGGATTTGGCGATCCACCGCAATGCGATCTGCGGGCCGTGGCCCGTCAGCACATGCCGCTCGATGGCCTCATACGCAATATTGATGCCGCCACCCGGCAGACCATCAATTAACTTGCGCGCAGCATCCCATGAAAAATCAGCATATTCAGTATCATATTCACGCAGATTCGCCGCATCGGCAGCTGCGCTTGTTTTGAAGATTGGATCAGATTGCATTTATCTTGGCGTCCTTCGGTAACCCGCCTGCATCGACGCTATGCACTTTTCCGAAATTCAATATGACCAAGATCAATTTCCAGCGCGGCACTCTGTGATAGCTGGGGCAAAACTGATCGCACTTGCCTCTCTGGATTGATTGCGTTGCGCAATCGGTTCAGTACCGTGCAGTGCAATATAGGCGGGTAACATTGCTGTTCAAATTTTACCGCAACCTGGCGATTTTCCATCCGTCTGGTGATACAAATAGCTGGCCTTCGAGCTAGAATCCGTGAGGGTCATCGTTGGCTGGTTTTCAAACTGTAGATACCGAAGACGCACTTGATATGAAACAACACAAACATTGCTATGGCACCATGTTTCACGACAGCCTGCGTTTTTCAGTCAATGACAAAATGCAGGGAAAAGTATTTTCTTTTTTTAATTGGATAGCGCGGGGCTGGGACGTTCAAAAAGGAGCATACAAACCAATATCGAAGAATGGGATGACTGCGTTGAATGCTCTGAGTTTGAGCATTGCTAAAAGCTGTGCATGGCCAAGTTGGAATTGGAGACTGCAATCTCACATAGCTGATCGAATAAGACGTCAAATTCCGTGAAGCGCTATCCAGACGGTTTTTGGATCAAGGCCACCTGATGTTGAGGAGGGAAAAATGCAGACCAAAGCACTCCTGCGCAATGACACCCGCGATGATACAACAGGCTGTTGCCCCCGGTTCAAACCGGCAGGTTAAGACAATCAGAAGCTGCACTTCTAGGGCAAAGAATTTGTGCGTGCCACCACGCGCAGTGCAATGCATGTACCTTGGAATATGGGTCAGGTCTTCACCCGCGTACAGCAACATATCGAAGAGGCGGATGCCGCGGACCCCACAACTTGACGATGCCCATGAAACCTCTAAATGAAGAGCGTGCCCTGTGCGCTTGGTAAATCTTACGCAGTTACTGGGCCAGAACACACCTCTTCTATTTGCCAGATCCGCCCGCGGGCGAGCACGCTGCAATCAGGCTTAAACCTCCACCCTACATCGCACCTCGACCTTTAAGGCGGATCGATCAGACGGGTTCGGACTTGCTTTGTTTCATTGCCCGCTTCGTCGTTTCAATGGATTCCTCCACCGCTTCGACTTCGTTTTGCACCAGCGCGCCGATGCAGTTTGTCATCATTTCGGTGCAGGCTTGCGCTTCTTCGGTAAGTCGCTTCATTGCATGGGTTTGCCATTGCGTCATCACCTTGATTGCGGCGGCGGGATCTTTCGTGACCTCCTCGGTCATTTCCTTGCTGGCATCACGTGCCGCCTGTGTCGCAGCGTGGTGCCGCTTGAACCAATCGGTTGAGAACTTCTCAAATTCCGTCAGAAAGCGATCCTGCGCCTGCCAGTAATGCGTGGTCTGCGTTGCCATCACCGGCCCGGTGGCGAGGGCGGCTTGAGCGGATTTCATCATCGTCTGAAGTGCATCTGTGCTGCCTTGGAAGTCTGCCATAATATGGTCCTCTTGATTGGGGTGATGGTTGGTCTTGTTGACGGAGGTGGTGTGTGTTCGAGCAGATATGGATAGGGCGCGACCGAGCTTTGCGTCTGGTCTCTAATTCTATCCTGTCCAGTTTGACCGCCATTGATTTGGGTCAATTACCGCGCTGATAGTTGCCCTGTTGCCGTTTAGGGGAGCGCAAGAAAGGAACGGCAGGCACTTGCAACGACGGCTTCTTCATTCGTTGGCAAGGTTAAAACCCGAACAGAGGAATGCTGGGCACTTATCTCGACTGCGTTTTCGGCGTTTGCGTCTGGATTCAGCGTGACCCCAAGCCATGTGAGCCTGTCGCAGATCTTTTTGCGTACATCCGGTGCATTCTCGCCGATCCCCGCCGTGAACACCAAAACATCAAGCCCCCCGACCGCAGGTACCAGCCCCGCCAGGACACTGGCCGCGCGGTAGCAATATAGATCGACGGCTTCCTGCGCATGCGGATCGTCGCTTTGCAATAGCACCTGCATGTTGTTGCTGATCCCCGAGACGCCCAGAAGCCCAGACTGGCGGTAGAGCAGATCCTCGACCTCGGCGGCATTCATGCCTTTTGCCTGCATCAGATACAGAACCACACCAGGATCCAGCGTGCCGCACCTGCGGCCCATCATCAGGCCGTCAAGTGCGGTAAAGCCCATGCTGGTGGCGGCGCTTTTGCTGTCCTTCATGGCGCACATACTGGACCCATTGCCCAAGTGTGCAACAATCACCCGTCCGTTCGCAAGCGGGCCAAGGTGGTCAGGCAAGACACCTGCAATATATTGATAGGATAGGCCGTGGAACCCGTAGCGGATAATCCCCTCATCGCTCAAGACGCGGGGCAGGGCAAACAATTCTGCGAGCCTCTCGCGGCCAGAATGAAAGCTGGTGTCGAAACAGGCGATTTGTTGCAAGCCAGGTTGCCAGTTGGAAACCGCATGGATCGCGGCAAGGTTATGGGGTTGGTGTAAGGGTGCCAGAGGGGCCAGCACCTCCAGTGCTGCCAGAACTTCATCGGTGATGGGGGTCGGTTTCTGAAACTTTTGCCCGCCATGTACGACCCTGTGTCCCACCGCCAGAAGCGGTTGGGTGCCGAGATGTTCGCTCAGCCACGGCAGCAGCAACGCCATCAGTTGCTCATGATCGAGTGACGGATCAAGCGTGATGAGCAGGCCTTTATCTAGCGCGCGGCCCTCAGCGTCACGGGCCGCAAATGCGGGATCGCGGCCAATATCAGTGATTTTACCGCCGATTGTGGCCGTCTTAGGCGCGGTTACACTGGCATCAAAGACCGCAAATTTCAGGCTGGATGATCCCGCGTTGAGCGTCAGAATAACCCCGCTCATGAATGCGCGCCGCTGGCTTGATGGTGCACGAACAACTGCGCAATAGCCGCTGATGCCAGACGCGATATCAGGCCATCCGCGCGGCTGGTCAGCACGATGGGGACACGTGCGCCCAAAACGATGCCCGCAGCATCAGCGCCTGCGAGATAGATAAGTTGTTTCGCAATCATATTGCCCGCCTCCATATCCGGCACGATCAGGATGTCCGCATCGCCCGCGACGTCGGACAGAATACCCTTGGTCTGAGCCGCAGCTTTCGATACCGCATTGTCAAAGCCAAGAGGCCCGTCCAGCAGGCCACCTGTGATCTGGCCACGACTGGCCATCTTGCATAGAGCCGCCGCATCGAGCGTTGACGGAATTTTCGCGGTCACAGTCTCAACCGCCGACAGCAGTGCCACCTTGGGCAAAATGATGCCAAGGGCGTGGGCAAGGTCGATGGCGTTCTGGACGATATCGCATTTGGTTTGCAGGTCAGGAAAGATGTTAATCGCCGCATCACTGATCAGCAGCGGCTTGGGGTAGGTCGGAACGTCCAGCGCGAAAACATGGCTCATGCGGCGTTCTGTCCGAAGACCGGTCTGCTTGTTCACTACGGGGCCAAGCAACTCGTCGGTGTGAAGTTTGCCTTTCATCAGCATATGCACCTTGCCCGCCCGCGCCAGCGCGACGGCTTGTTCAGCGGCCGCATGGCTGTGGGGCACATCGACAATCTCGATGCCGGACAAATCACGCTCAATCTCTGCTGCTGCGGCTTCGATCTTGGCCTTTGGTCCAATAAGGATCGGGATAATCATGCCCTTGTCACCGGCCTCAAGTGCGCCCTGAAGCGACAGGGCGTCACATGGATGCACCACGGCTGTTGTCACAGGGTCCAGCGCCGTCGTGGCCTTGATCAAGGCATCGAACCGCGCGCCGCGCATGTGCAGATGCACATCTGGCAAGGTCGTGCGGGGCCGGCGCAGCTTTTCGGTGGGGGCCACGACTAGTGCCTGACCCTCAATGACGGTTTCGCCGCTTTGGTTGATGCACTGGCAGTCGAGTGTCACGTGATGGTGTTCCGCACTCAGGCCGGCCACCGTCACCCGCACCGTGACCGTGTCACCCAGACAAACGGCGTGGCGAAAGCTGAGGTTCTGGTTCAGATAGATCGTGCCGGGTCCGGGTAATTCGGTGCCAAGCACCGCAGAAATCAGCGCACCGCCCCACATGCCATGCGCGATGACTTTGTGGAACGTGTCTGACTTGGCAAAGTCTGCGTCCACATGGGCGGGGTTTACATCCCCTGACATGACGGCGAACAGTTCGATATCTTCTGATTTGAGCGTGCGTGTCAATTCGGCACTGTCACCCAATTTGAGTTCCGCAAAGGTCTTGTTTTCAATATATTGCATGCTTGGGTCCCGGTTGGGTGTTTGGACTTTGAGCGGAATGTGGGGGCCTAAGCAAGCACATGGTACCCGCCGTCAACGTAAGAGGTATTGCCCGTCACCTTGGCCGACAGTTCACTGACCAGACCGCCAGCCATGTTCCCCACATCTTCGATGCTGACAAGGCCGTGTTCAGGTGCGCGTTTGCGCGCGGCCTCCAACAGCTCGCCAAAGTGGTCGATACCCGAGCCCGCGCGCGTTAGCAGAGGTCCGGGTGAGATCGCGTTGACGCGGATTTGTTGCGGCCCCAACTCTGCCGCCAGATAGCGCACCGTGCCTTCCAGTGCGGATTTGACCGGCCCCATGATATTGTAGTTATCCACCACCTTGTCCGCACCGTAATAGCTCATCGTCAGAATGCTGCCGCCATCCTTCATCAAAGGCACTGCAAGGCGCGCCATGCGGATGAGTGCGTGCACCGAGACATCCATCGCCTGCGCAAACCCGGCTCTCGAGCACTGCGAAACGGGGCCATTTAGGTCTTCTTTCGGGCAAAATGCGATGGAATGCAGGAGAAAGCCCAGTTTGCCCCATCCGTTTTCAACGGCTTTGAACACAGCCTCCATCTCACCGTCACTCTCAACGTCAAGCGGCAGAAAAATAGGGGCGTCCAGCTTGGCCACCACGGGCGCGACGAACGGCTTTGATTTCTCATTCGCATAGGTCACGGCCAGCTCGGCACCAGCGGCATGAAATGCCATGGCGCAACCCGCTGCGATGGCATGCTCGTTTGCGATCCTGACAACAAGCCCACGTTTGCCTTTCAAGAGGTTCTCCAGCATTACTGGTTACTCCTGAAACACATAGGTGCCGGGCGCGTCGCAGATCGGCGCAAAGCCCTTTTCCTTCGCCCCAAGGGGAGGCGGTGCCACCGGTTTGCCAGACATATTGGCCAGCCAGTCAGTAAGGGCGGGCCACCACGATCCGTCAATGCTCTCAACCTCTGACACCCAGCGATCCGGGTCGATGTAGGCGTCGTCCTTGGCCTTGGTGCTGATGCGGTAATGCCGATGCGGATGGCCCGGCTCTGAGATGATCCCGGCATTGTGACCGCCGTTCGTCAACAGGAATGTCACGTCAGTGTCCGACAATAGCTTGAATTTATAGACCGAACGCCATGGTGCCACGTGATCGCGTTCCGTGCCAACAAGAAAGACCGGCGCACGGATATCCGAAATGGCGATGGGTTTGCCCCCAACAAGGTAGCGCCCTTCGGCCAGATCATTATTCAAGAACAGGCGGCGCAGGTACTCCGAATGCATCCGGTAGGGCATTCGCGTGCCGTCCGCGTTCCACGCCATCATATCATTCATGTCGGACGGCTCGCCCATCAGATAATCGTGGATGACACGTGACCAGATCAGATCGTTTGAGCGCAGTAATTGAAAGGCCCCAGACATCTGTTTAGTGTCCAGATAGCCTTTGTCCCACATCATATCGTCCAGATAGGCAAGCTGGCTTTCATTGATGAACAACATCAACTCGCCGGCTTCGGTAAAGTCGGTCTGGGTCGCAAGGAACGTCAGGCTTTGCAGCCGTTTGTCACGGTCACGGGCCATTGCCGCCGCGGCAATAGACAAAAGTGTGCCCCCCAGACAATAGCCTAGGGCGTGAATATTTGCGCCGTCGGTGGTGGCATCCACTGCATCAAGCGCGTCCATAACGCCAAGCGACAGATAATCGTCCATGCCAAGATCCCGGTCGCCCTCATCCGGGTTCTTCCATGAGATCATGAACACCGTGAACCCTTGCCCCGTCAGATGGCGGACTAGCGAGTTTTGCGCGCTGAGATCTAAGATGTAGTATTTCATGATCCATGCCGGCACGATCAAGATGGGTTCCGGGTGGACCTTTTCAGTGGTCGGCGTGTATTGGATTAATTCGATCAAGTGATTTCGATAGACGACCTTGCCGGGCGATGTGGCCATGTTCTTGCCCAACTCAAATGCGTCCAGCCCCGCTTGTTTCTTGCCCGAATTGGTGCGGGACGCATCCTCAATGAAGTTCTGCCAGCCACGTAGAAGGTTCATGCCTCCTTCGGAGAAGGTTCTCGCCAGCACCTCAGGGTTGGTCAGCGCGAAATTGGACGGAGAGAAGATGTCGAGCATCTGGCGCGCGGCGAAGGTCACTTCGTTTTCATGTTGCTGGGTGACGCCTGCAAGCCCGGTCGTCGCGTTGTGCCACAGTTGTTGGTTCAACAAGAACGCCTGCGACATCGCGTTGAAGGGCCATTTTTGCCATCTTTTCCCGCTGAACCGCTTGTCCTGCGGAAGAGGGTCAATGCAGGTTTCGGGCTTTTCGGGATTTTGCGAGCAAGCAGCCGCGAAATTGGCAAAGCGCGACGCCTTCCTCACTGCCTTTTCCGCCAGCTCCATCTGTTTGCCAGGGGCGGCTGACAGGTGCAGCAACCAATCTGCATAAGCCGCAGTAAGGGCGATGGGCGACAGGCCACCGGTCAATCTCGACTGAGCAGCCTTCAGGCCCTTGTCCAATGCTTGCTCCATGGTGGTATGCGTGTGGGGCAGGCGGTCTGTTTGCAGGATACCTGCAGGCGGTACGGTGTGACCATGAGCGGGTTCGCCCTTGTTTTTGTTTGCCGATGCTGGTGCGTCGCGAAGGGAAGTGACTTTGGTCATCTTTCGGATCCTAGCAAATTATTGAGAACCTGCCTGAGGGATAGAGGGAGAGGCTGGTTGTTGATTGATGTGCGTCAATTGGCGGGCGAGACGCGCTGTTAAATCGCCAACATTACGGAACGAAATCGAGTTTCCGCTCATTTTTTAGTCACGACGATGCCCTGGAGGCATTGTATTCAAACCTCATCGAAAGCTCGCAACTAGCTATACCCAACAACTGCCTTAAGGTTGAGCGATTCAAAACAGCCACTCTTGCCGGACAACAGCGCAGGATACCGCTTGGTGATTGATGCAAATCAATCTGAAACCAGCGCTTCCTGTCAGGTCTAGGTAATCAACTGATGTCCCGTGGTGTCTTGATGACAAAATGCCGAAAGAGAGCAGGAGGCCGCAGACTGACCTTTCGCGCGCGACGCCTCGTCAGGAAGCACCGGTTTCCACCGGGCGCCCGTTTCAAAAAAGGAAGAACTCAGATGGCGACCGACAGTGCCGCAACGCTAGAAAACGAGAAAATCGATACATCTGGCAAAGTGGGTCTCTTAGCTCTTACGGCCCTTGTGGCGGGCTCCACAGGTTCGAGACGAGTGGCCGCCTGCGACATTGTGGATCGCGGTGGTATCACCGGTAGAGGCCGATTGAATAACGCTTTGGCGCTGCTTGAAGGGACCATCAAAACACAGGTCGCCCTGAACCATGAAGGCGCGTCATGACCACAGAAATCGAAACCAAATCCGAGACAGACGGACGCATCGCAGCAATCCGTGGCGGGGTGGTCGATGTTGTCTTCCACGGACCGGTCCCGCAGATCCATGATCTTCTGTTTGCCGGAGATGTGGCGTTAGAGGTTTCAGCGCTCGTCGGCGAGGGACTTGTGCGGGCCATTTCGATGGCCCCGGTGCGCGGCCTGGGCCTTGGCATGACGGTCAAGGCAACCGGCGGGCCTATCATGGTGCCTGTGGGCGAGGGCGTTCTGGGTCGGATGCTGGATGTGTTCGGCGCGCCGATTGATGGACGCCCCGCACCAGAGGCGGTAGCGCGGCGGTCCATCCACCAAACGCCGCCAGCGCTCAGCGACCGTGTGCTCAAGTCGCAAATTCTTGAAACCGGGATTAAGGCAATAGATCTTCTGTCGCCCATCGAACGCGGTGGGAAAACCGGGCTGTTTGGTGGAGCAGGGGTTGGCAAGACCGTCCTGATCACCGAGTTAATCAACAATACCGTCCAGCACCACAAGGGCGTCAGTCTCTTCTGTGGTATTGGTGAGCGGTCGCGTGAGGCGGAGGAGCTTTATCGAGAGATGGGCGAAGCAGGCGTGCGCGACAACACGGTGATGCTGTTTGGCCAGATGAATGAGGCCCCCGGGGTGCGGTTTCTGATCGGTAATACGGCCCTGACCATGGCGGAGTATTTTCGCGATGACAAAGGGCAGGACGTTCTATTGCTGATCGACAATATTTTCCGCTTTGTTCAGGCGGGGGCCGAGGTGTCAGGCCTTATGGGTCGGATGCCGTCGCGGGTGGGATACCAACCGACGCTCGCCACCGAACTGGCGGCCTTGGAGGAACGTATCACCTCCACCAGCCGCGGTGCGATCACCTCTATTCAGGCGGTCTATGTGCCCGCGGATGATTTCACCGATCCGGCAGCAGCGCATATCTTCTCCCACCTCTCGGCCTCGGTGGTGCTGTCGCGCAAACGCGCCAGCGAAGGCCTGTATCCGGCGGTTGATCCGCTGACTTCGGCCTCGATCATGCTGACGCCAGCGGTCGTCGGGCAGCGGCATTATGATATTGCGCGGGGCGTACGGCGGACTTTGGCGGAGTATGAGGAATTGCGCGACATCATCGCGATGCTCGGCCTTGAGGAACTGTCGGCGGCTGATCGGGCCACGGTGGCCCGCGCACGGCGGTTGGAGCGGTTTCTGACCCAGCCGTTCGTCACAACAGAGTCCTTTTCAGGGAAACCGGGCAAGCTGGTGCCCATCGCGGAAACGCTGGATGGATGCGAGGCAATTCTGGCCCAGACAGAGTTCGAACATCCCGAAAGCGCCTACTACATGATCGGTCCCTTGAGTGATCTTGAGGTCAAGCCATGAGCATGGCGCAGGAGATGAGCGTTACGGTGCGACTTCCCACGCGGACGCTGCTCGAGGGGCGGGCGACCCGCCTGACCGCAGTTGCACAGGACGGGGCTTTTGGGATCCTGCCTAACCATGCCGATTTTGTCACCGCTTTGGTGCCGTCGGTTATGACGCTACGCATGGCAGACGGATCAGAGGAGATATTCGGCTTGGACGAAGGCCTTTTGGTCAAGAAGGGTCACCACGTTGTCGCGGCGGTGCTGCGCGGCGTGCGTGGTGACGACCTTGGGAGTTTGAACGACACGGTCAGGGCCAAGTTCATTGAGATGGACGACGAGGAACGTCAGGCGCGTTCGGCCTTCTCGCGACTGGAAGCGGATGTGGTCCGTCGTTTTGCCGAATTGAGAAAGCCGCACCCATGACGCCCAAACCCGACAAATCGGCTGAGGATATCGCCCGTCACGCAAAGCGGTTGAAATCCGCTCGCGACGATCCGGGCCCAAGCCCGCTGCGCGGTATCGGCACCTTTGGCATGATCGGCTGGTCCATTGCGGTGCCGACCGTTGGCGGAGCTTTTCTGGGGCTCTGGCTCGATCGGGTGGCACCCCAAAGCTTTTCATGGACCATCGCCCTAATCTTGGGCGGGGTCGTTATAGGGGCCTTTATTGCCGCGTCGTGGATTAACAAAGAAGGAGGCGACAAATGATTGTTGTGGACTGGAACGCGGTGGCGTTAGGATTGGCTATTGGTGCTGCCACATCAATGGTGTTTTTCGCTGGCCTCGGCTTAGGGATGCGTCTGGCGCTTCTGACAGAGCGGCCGATCAACATATTAGTTTTAAGTGCCCTTCTGCGGATTGCGGTCCTTCTGGGGATAGGTTGGGCTGTAGCTTTCTATCTTGGCCCATTCGTCTTGGCAGGATTTGCTTTAGCATTTTTCATTGTGCGTACAGTCGCGACTGCAATCGCTCGCGCGGGTGTACCTTTCAGGGATGCGCCATGAATCTGTCGCCGGATCAGACAATCATGTTCGAGGCCTGGGGCTATGGGGTCAACGCGACGATTTTCTATACATGGATCGTTATGGCGCTGCTGACTGTGGCGTCCCTTCTGATCACCCGAAATCTGCGCCCCGACGTGCCGCCAAATCGCTGGAGGACCATGTTGGAGGTCATTGTGCAAGGCATTCAAAGCCAGATCAAAGAAGTTGCGCAAGGCCCATCCGACTACCTGCTATACTACGCAGGTACGCTGTTTTTGTTTGTCGCCATGTCAAACCTGTTGCTGGTTGTTCCAGGGTTCGAGCCGCCGACGGCTTCGTTGTCTACGACAACGGCGCTGGCGCTATCGGTGCTTATCGCAGTTCCCTTGTTCGGCATCACCAGCCGGGGTTTGGGCGGATATCTCAAGACCTATCTTGATCCGTCTTTTATCATGCTGCCGTTCAATATCATATCGGAATTCTCGCGCGGGATATCGCTGGCGATCCGGCTTTACGGCAACATCATGAGCGGGGCCGTTATCGCGGCCATTCTGCTCAGCGTGGCACCCTTCTTCTTTCCTGTCGTTATGGATGTGCTCGGCCTGCTGACCGGCATGATCCAAGCCTATATCTTTGCAATCTTGGCTACGGTCTACATCTCCAGCGCGACGGCACCTCCCAAACCATCACAACCTGAAAAGGAAATCCCATGACAGACCTTGGCATCATCGCCGGCATTTCGATCTTTACCGCAGGATTAACCGTCTCCTTCGGAGCAATCGGTCCCGCGCTTGGTGAAGGACGTACCGCTTCATCCGCGTTAAGCGCGATCGCGCAGCAACCCGACGCGGCATCTGCTATTTCCAGAACGCTGTTCGTCAGTCTTGCCATGATCGAGTCTACTGCCATCTATTGTTTTGTCGTTGCGATGATCCTGATTTTCGCCAACCCATTCTGGAACGCCGCAGTGGCTGCCGCTCAGGCGACAGGAAGCTGACATATGTCGATTGACTGGATCACGGTGGCCGCCCAGATCGCCAATTTTCTGGTACTTGTCTGGCTTCTGAGGCGATTTTTGTACCGCCCTATTCTGGATGGGATTGACGCCCGTGAGGCCGAGATCAAAAACCGGATGCAGGAAGCCGTGCTTGCAAAGGAAAAGGCGCAGGCAGCGGAACAGGAGCATCTGGATCAGGTTAGGGCGCTGAATGCTAAACAATCCGACATGGCAGAGGCTGTGCGACAGGACGCCGAGACACAGCGCGACGCCCTCTTGGATGAAGCGCGCAAACGGCTGGAGAAAGAACGCGTTGCCTGGGCTGTGCATCTGGAGGAAGAGAGGCACAAATATGCCGCGAAATTGCAGTGCGCAGGCGGTGGTGCCTTGCTGTCTTTGACCCGCAAGGCGCTGAGTGATCTTGCGGATGAGACGCTGGAAGGTCGAATTGCCCATAATCTTGCCAAACGGATTGAACCGATGGCCGAAGATCTGCGTGTTGCTGCGGGACAAAGCAAGACGGCGACTGTCACTAGCCAAGGTAAGTTTTCCCAATCTGCTCGAGACGATCTGACAGCCCATTTGCAGAGCGTGTTCCCGGACATTCCAGTTCAGTTCGAAACCGATGCGGACCAGCCTCCCGGCGTCATGCTGCGGATCGGTGGCGCTCAACTGGATTGGACGGTCGATGGCTATATCGACGGCCTGAGCGATCTGCTGGACGCGCAACTGGCCGCTGGTGTTGATCTAAAGATGGCTTCGACATGACCAACGCAGCCACCAACCCGATGTCAGGCCCCGACGCGCTTGTAGAAGCGCTTTTGGCCAGCCCATCCCCGTCACCGCGCCTCAGCGAGGTCGGGAGGGTGGCCGAGGTAGCGGACGGTATCGCCATTGTAACCGGGCTGGAACGTGCATTGTCCGACGAGTTGCTCCGTTTTGCCAGTGGTATGCAGGGTATCGTTCTCGATCTGGAACCGGGCCGCCTTGGTGTTGTCCTGCTTGGCCCCAGCGACTGCGTGTCGGTGGGCGAACGCGTCACACGCTCCCACAAGGTCGTCAGCACACGGGTCGGTCCCGCGCTGTTGGGCCGCGTTGTCGATGCGCTTGGCAATCCAAGAGATGGCAAAGGCCAGATCAAGACCGAAGCGACGCGACCGGTGGAGGCGGAGGCCCCCCAAATCCTCGACAGGCAGGCCATTACGCGGCCGCTGGCGACGGGGATCAAGGCAATCGACGCCGCCGTACCTGTGGGCCTTGGACAGCGCGAACTGATCATCGGTGACCGTCAAACCGGCAAGACATCGCTGGCGGTGGATGCGATCCTGAACCAGAAGACGACCGGCGTGATCTGTGTCTACTGCGCCATCGGCCAACGTGGCGATGCGGTGGCCAAAGTCATCGGGGCGCTTCGTGACGGCGACATGATGGAGAACAGTATCGTAATGTCGGCGGGCGACGAGGATGCGGCAGGCCTTGCCTATGTTGCTCCCTACGCGGCAATGACTATGGCAGAGTATTTCGCGAGCCAAGCCAAGGATGTTCTGGTCATACTGGATGACATGACCCACCATGCACGGTCATACCGGGAGCTATCGCTTTTGCTTCGCCGTCCGCCGGGGCGCGAGGCCTTTCCGGGCGACATTTTTTACATCCATGCGCGGTTGCTGGAGCGGGCAGGGCAGTTCACCTCGTCCGCCGGGGGCGGTTCCATCACGGTTCTGCCAGTGGTCGAAACGCAAGCGGAAAACCTCGCAGCCTATATCCCCACCAACCTCATCTCCATCACCGATGGGCAGATATATCTTTCGCCGCGTCTTGTGCGCAAAAATCAGTTCCCCGCGGTCGATTTAGGTGTGTCGGTGTCGCGCGTGGGCGGCAAGGCGCAGTCTAAGGCGTTCCGGTCCGTAGCCGGAAACCTGCGCGTGACTCTTTCGCAGTTCGAAGAATTGGAAGACTTCGCCCGTTTTGGCACCAGGCTCGACGACGCGACACGTGCCCGCTTGACACGTGGGGCGGCGGTGAGGGCTGCTTTGCGACAGCCGGAACGCGATCCGATCCCCGCCGTCGAACAGTTAACTGTTTTGGTGGCGGCGATGGAGGGACAGTTCGATGGATTAAGTGAGCCTGAAACGATCCAGGTCATGAGCGGGCTCAGGTCGATCGCGAAGCGAGACCTTGGCGATGTCGTTACGCGCATTTCTGAGAACGCTCCGCTTGCCGACTACGACCGGACCAGAATGGTGGAGTTGGGTCGAAAGGCACGCGCAAACTTGAGAGAGAAAAATGGCGCAAACGCTTGAAACCCTCGGGCGTCGAACGACCAGCATGCGGGGAATCCGTAGCGTCGTGCATACAATGAAAACCCTGTCCATCATCAATTTGGCCCCCTATGAGCAGGCCGCAAGGGCAATCGAGACCTATCACGAGACTGTTCTGGAGGGGCTGCATGCCTTTATGACCCGGTTCGGACCGCTGGTACCAACATCCGCCCGCGAAATGCGGCTGATCCTGATCGTCTTCGGGTCGGATCACGGGTTGTGCGGCAACTACAACGAGTCGCTAGCGGGCCATGTGGCAGGGAAGCTGGCCGAACAGGGCATGGATGTGTCGACGGTGCTCTGTGTCGGCGCGCAGATGGCAGATGCGTTGAGGGACCAGAACATCATCATCGAAGAGACGTTTTTTCCCGCAGCATCTGTTGACGGGATTGGGCGTCTGGCAAACCTTCTCACGCAGCGTCTGGAAGCGACCCGCAAATCGGTCCATCCGTACGATATGGCTGTATCCCTTGCTTATGTCACGCAAAACGACACCAACGGACAGGGGCCGGCCATCACCCCCTTGCTGCCACTTGATCAATGCCTTCTGGGCGACCTGAGCGCAAAGCCTTGGGTGTCGCGCAGCCGACCTTGCTATTCGATGCCTGCGAATGACCTGTTCACGGCGTTAGTGCGCAGCCATCTATTCGCCACGCTGTTTCGTGCCATTGCCGAGGCACTGATGACCGAAAACGCCGCACGTCTGGCGCTGATGCAGCAAGCAGAGAGATCGGTTGATGACAAGCTGGAGGAGCTTGGCGCAGAAACTCGCGCTGTGCGTCAGGATGAAATAACTACGGAGTTGCTCGATGTGATCATCGGGTTTGAGGCGTTGAAAAAGCGAAAAGAACCCGAACGGCAGTGATCAGGCCTTGTTGCAGGGGTCGTTCTGAGCCTGATACTGAAGCTGCTCGTTCCCCTTCAGGATGCTGATCCTGCCGCACAAAGTATCATGCGAGCACGCTGATGGTTTCAAAACCCAGTGCGACACAGGTAAGGCAACTGGCGATGAATTAACCTTCTGGCATACTGTCGATCAAATCACGGGTGCTGATGAGTTCAGCGAAACCAGTGATTGACTCACATTTGCCATTTTTTGCCCATCATCACTTCACCTTCGTCCTAGGCTCCGGACGAATGTCGGGCAACAATATGTAAAAGACGGTCGGGCGACCCATCGAACTCATGCTCAATGAAGAATTCCCAACATTGGTCGTTCTTGGGGGTGCTCAGCGTCGACGGTGCATGTTCGTCAATTCGAGATAGGTGGATCAATCTTTGGTTTTTGATTCGGATAAGTGGTGCGCCTCATAGTGATTGCAGATGCCTATGATCAGGTGCTTCGTAATGGGCGGCACAGGCCTCCTCCTGTCCGCGAATGACGCGTTTGCCGCCAAGTGGGCCACCATGTTCGGTGACAACGGTTACCTGTGCTTCAGGCTGATCAGAGCGTTCAAAATAGATCACCACCCAGTCGCGGGTTTTTCCGAAGCGATGCGCAGTCGGGCTGTTTGAAAAGAGTGCGGTAAATTGCCATTCGTCTCGTTCTGTATGCAGGATCGGCAGACGCGTGCCACCAGTCGGATTGAACCGGCGCGGTTTGATCGTGGGCAGTTGCTCCACATTGCTGCGATAGGCCTGATCAACCGCAAGAATGTCAGCGATGGACGGCTGTTGGCGATCCCTTGGGGCCTGTCGGGGACGTCTGCGCGCCAGCATGTCGGTCAGAGAATGACGCAGGCTTTCGACACGGCGTGGTCCGATCCCCTTGATGGTGGCCAGTCGCCCATCATAGGCAGCCGCCTCTAGCGCTTCCAGCGTATCAATGCCCAAGTCATCATGGATCTGACGGGCCAGCGCGGGGCCAATCATCGGCACGGACTGAAATACTTGTTCTGGATCGGCAGCACCGCGCAGGCGGTCCAGAAGGCCCAATGCGCCAGTATCAAGAATTTCGGCGATGGTGGCTGCAATTGACGGGCCGATTGTGGGCAAATCATCGAGACCACGCTTGCCCCCGCTCTGATAGTCGAGCCGGACAGGATGTGGCAGTCCCCGCAGGTAACTGGCCGCATCGCGGTAAGCCCGCACGCGGAAAAGCGAGGCGTTCTGCTGGTCCAAAAGGCTTGCCACATCCTCCAATTTGTCGGCGACAAAGCGGTTTTCAGACAGATTATCTTCGCACGTTTGTTGGGGAGCCATAGTTTCCTCCGGTCAGTTCGTTGTTTTAAGGTAACTTGTCGCTGGGGCATGTGCGTTGATCGCGATCAATCAGGGCTGAGCGCGGTTTGCGGGCCAGAGGCACACGCGTTTAGGTCTTTGGCATACGCCGGGATTTTAAATCAGGGCTTTGGTGCGCACCACAGTTGTCTTGCTATTTCCTGAAAGCCCGCCAATTAGAACAAGCGCTGGTTCGGGCGGAGACAGGTCGATGTCGTCGTAGCGCCCGGCACGTTTGATATTGAGTGCGAGATTGCCTGCCAGGAAGATCACTGCGCCATGCGTTTGAACTACTTCGACTGGGCCACCTCCGAGGTGCTCCTTCGCAGAGGAGAGAAAACCAATCTTGTCATTCTGCGTATCGGGATTCTTAGAGATTTGTTCCATAGGGATCAGCCAAGCTCCAACGCCTTGCGCCACGCGCCTGGACATAACGTTTCAACCTGCTTGCGTGTTATCGGCGTGCCATCTGGTTCGAAGGCCGTCAGTTCCATTCCTTGCTTGATCAGAATTGCGACAGGTCTTTTCTGTCCAGCAACCAGAGCCGTCGCTCTACAGTTTGTTGCTATAACCGTGCACTCAGACAGCGCCGTTATTTGGCGCGGCCCTATTTGCACCACCTTGTCCAGCACTACTGTCATCTGCTCGGTCCGAATGCGCGCCATGCAAAGCACAGGATAGGGACAAAGAGCGCGGCCACTGTAACACGAACGGCCGCCGTCATGCTCCCTTTCAGGCAGGCCTTCGTGAAATCTGGGCGCAAATCTAACAAAACCGATGCAGGCAAAGGGCTGGTATATTGCAGCGGCATGAGCAGCCCAGAAAGTTGACCGGTATCCGCAGGGTCGCTAAAGCCATAGTCTGCGTCGATGTGCAATTCCGCCACGTGAACATGCCGCAATATTCCTCTCATCAGTTCAGGCAGAGCGCTGATCAATGCGCCATTCACGCACTTGCGTCGTGATGATCTTCGTTGCTTGGGTTTTGCCCGTTTAGTCATGTGCCTCGGGACGACATCTTGGCTGGGTCCCTTTGCGAGCGTGAAGCGCGGGGCTAGCCGGCCCAATGCATGAACCTCGACGCGGTAAGCAAACAGTGGGGAATTGGTCAGATGCACGCGCAGAAAGACAGGTGTGATCAAAATCAGGCCTGCTAAGCCCAGAACGGCAAACAATAGCCAAAATAGGACCCCCAACAAAAGAGACATATCGGCTCAGGTGTCTGATTTGTCTTTTGACGCCGACATTTTGTCCATGACAGCAGTGGCGGCCTCAGCGGCAATCTCGGTCATACTGGTCAACGCGCCTTTGACAGACTCAACGCGTGCGCCTTCCTTGTCAAAGATGATCGCGCCCAAAGGTTTGATCCCGCCACCGGCACCAGTTCCCGCTGAATTTCCCGACTTTTGGTCGACCTTTCCGCCTGCACCAAAGCCAAAGCCATAACTAACAATCGGGATAACCGTCGCCCCATCGCGTTCAATCGGATCGCCAAGGACGTTCTTTGCGTTCAACAATTGGTCGAGCTCTTCAACCGTGCCTTTCAGCAGCTTCTCAACGTCTTCCATCAGTCTCTCCTAAGCTTTTGGGACATAACTTTTGTGATTAGCTGATGGTGAGCATTGCGCATTGACCCTGATCAATTGGCATTAGGGAATCTTGTTCCTCCGTCTGCCCAATTCGCTGCTCTGACGTAAGGTAAGATATTGAAATAGAACAGCAAAACCGGACGGCGTTTCAAGGTGTGTTGTATGGATGTTGGGTTCTCTTGATCCACCCAGATTGTGTTTTATCGTCTTGTTTTGACTTGCCTCAATATCGGAGAACTGCGGGCCGCATAATTTGGCGAAGGCACTACTTTTGAAACCCAAGGCGAGGTGGCAACCGTGTATCAGAATATTCTAATCCCAGTTCTTTTTGATGAAGAGCATCACAATCAGGCTTCCTTTGACGTGGCAAAGAAACTGGCAGGAAAAGATGCTAAATTTACTCTCTTACATGTAATGGAGCCAATCCCAGGCTTTGCACTTGCCGAAATACCGGAGGACGTAATGAAGAAGACTCGCAATCGTATTGAGACATCAGTGTCTGAAATGGCGCAGGATTTCGCGGGATCAGAAGCTAAGATCATTTCTGGTCAGGCTGGAAGGGCAATAGTCGACTATGCGAGCACCAACGAAATCGATTGCATTATTGTGGCATCCCACAGGCCAGGGATTGGAGACTTCTTCCTAGGGTCCACAGCCGCGCGCGTTGTGCGCCACGCAACTTGCTCAGTGCATGTAATCCGATAGAAGGGCAGATACACATGCGCCCTAGATTCAGCATTGCACGTGGGTGGCTGTCTCTGACTACATTCTTTCTCCACAGCGCAAGAGGGTAATCTCGAAATGGGGAGGTTGATAGCTGATGAGTACTGCTCCGTTTGCCATAATATCGAACCAAATGGGCCCTTCAAATTGGGAATCCCAAGCTTTGCAGTAATCGCCAAATACCAGCTCTGCTGGGCAGGTCTGAAGACGGATTGTTAGAACATTTCATGAGAGAATGCCGCGTTATAAAGAGTATATGATTGGCGGGAACATTGACGATATGGTGGCATACATCATGATTTTGGAAAAATGAGAATCGGGTTTGGTAGAAGCCGCTGGAAAGCGGTCATTTGGTCGCTGTTAGAACAGATCCAAAGGTGGATTGTCATTCGCTGGACTGACCAAGGTAGGCAAATCGATAGGCCAGTGCGACGCCACCAGCGCCGCCGACAATATTCCCCAAGGTCACCCAAATCAGGTTTGCCAAAGCATCACTCATGGTTACCCCAGAACCGGCCATCCAACCCTGAGGGAAGAAGTACATATTCGCTACTGAATGTTCGAGGCCGAGCAAAACGAACGCACTTATGGGCCAGAGGATAGCCATTATTTTCCCCGCCGCAGTCCGTGCCGCGAAAGACAGCCAAATCGCGAGACACACTAGCGCATTGCACAAGGCACCGCGCACGAAGGCTTCGAATGGTAGCAGCGCGGCCTTGGCTTCTGGTATTTTTGCTGCTGTACTGCCCACTGCGCCATCCAGAATGCCACTCAGACCGAAAGCAATAGCCAGCCCTGCCGCGCCGACAAAGTTTCCGACATACACGACAGCCCAGCTTCGCAACAGCATGCGCATAGTGATTTTTCGATCAACGGCCGCCATCACCATCAGCGCGTTGCCAGTGAATAATTCTGCCCCTCCGATGATCACCAATATGAGGCCAAGCGAAAACACCACACTGCCCAGCAATCTTGCTGGTCCATAAGCGGCATCTACTCCGGTCATCACAGCAGTGTAGGCGGCAGCTCCAAATCCAATGAACGCCCCGGCTAGGATAGCGAGCACAAACATCTGAGCTACCGGAAGATGTGCCTTTGCGACACCAGCGCCCTCTACCAGAGCAGCGATCTTTGCAGGCTTATAGGCGTCATGGTTGTTTTCAACTATCATCCGATTGACGATAGCGGATCGGTCAGAGAGGGGAAGGCCAATATCGGCTCAGGGCTGGTGCGCGCTGCTGCAGAACCTGTCGGTGATGGCGGGCAGGACAGGATTGATCTCACCTGCAGCCGGGTTGATTTGAACCAAATCAAGGTAAATCGGCAAAGTAACCATAGTCTAACGAACAAGGCGCGGGAGATCATGAAACATTCGGCGACAGAGACCGCGCATCTTTAGCGCTCGATTGGTCTGGTCGGCCTAGTCTTATACGGTCTTGGCGTCACCATTGGCACCGGCATTTATGTACCGGTTGGTTAAACGATTGTGCGGACAGGCCCATAGTGTCGACAACCAGTTGGATTGGAGCGCGCATGACCGGGTTTTGCGTTTCTGACAAAGTCAGCCCCTTGCCCCGGGGCGAGAGCGTGGAAAAGTCCGGCACTACAATCTGGACGCCCAACAGCCGAACGATGCTCGAATGAGACCTTGGGTTTGCCGCAGCGGTTGTTTAAAAACCACGCCCAGCGTCAGACAAATCTCAACCGCCAGGTCCGAATATTTCCGCTGGCCACCCTGGGTTGCCCGATGCGGAGCCGACCACAATTCAAGCGCCTCAGCATTGACCCAAACCGTTAGATCCCCGCGGCGGCGAAGGCCTTCATTATAGTTTGCCCAGTTAGTCACCCGAAACTTCTGCTTGGGGATCTTGTCACGACGAACAGCAATGCACTTGCCGGGCATCTACAGCATCCTGAATGGAACGAACCGCCTCAGTATCAAACTGACGGACCCATTCAACAACGCCATGACCCTGAAGGACAGCGCTATCTCGCTCCTGACTATGCCGCGAAGAGAGAACACTTCTAAAATCGATCATGTCCAATGCGCTTCTGATCCACCCTCGCATTGATGGAAATCAAGTCGCTGGTCTGCCAACAGAATATGTTTCTTCATAAAATGTTGTCAGGGAGCTACCTTATGAAGCGCGCGATTTTGATCCTACTCTTGGCAGAAATGGGGTGTGCCCCAGATAGTCCTTCATCGGGACGTACGGTTTTTGTCAATTCCTGTGCATCTTGTCATGGTGTCACAGGTCGTGGGGACGGACCTTTGGCTGCTGAGCTTGAAGTCAAGCCAGCGGACTTGACAAAAATTGCAGCGCGGCGCGACGGTCTTTGGCCGATGGTCGAGGTAATGTCTATCATCGACGGATATCACCGCCGAACTCTTCCACGAGAGAAAATGCCGGTTTTTGGCGACTTGGCAGAAGGTAGGCTGGTCCCTTTCGATGCGGGAGATGGTAGGCTAACACCCACACCGGTTACGCTGATTGCATTAGCAAATTATCTTGAATTGATTCAGGATCCAAAGGCGACGGGAACATACCCTTGATTGCCGCGGCGGTCCTCACTTGCTGGAATCGCCGCATGGCGGACCTGTTTTCGTGACCAGTAGTCTCGTCAATGCCCGTATTCGGCTATTGGATCGATATGATTGGCATTTTGGGTATTTTTACCTGATAGGAAAAGTTGCCAGATTCAGAAAAAAACAGCCATCCGAACCAATCATTTGTGATGTTCCAAACACATGCAATTCGGCATTGAGCAAATATCAGACATCATTCGGAAGAACGCGCGCCACAACGTTTTTAAGCAGCTGAGAGACGTCGTTGTCGAAGTTGTTCCAAGGCAGACTGCCACAAAACGTGATGGATCCGGTTGAGAAGACGGATCCTCCGCCTGGATAGTTGATTAGGACCATATCGGCATGCATGGCGTCCTTGGCGCTGCCGCCTGATAGATTTGTAAGATGGGTCAGTTGTTCCTCGGGCACCAGCATAAAGCCGTTGTCGCGCGTCACAGATTGCGCCAGGAGCACAGTGTTTTGGGGTGTACCGATAGTGTAGTCCATATGATCGAGCTCGAACCCGGCAGCGCCGTTCCCCGAATACCCGTAGTTGCCGATCAATGTGTTCTTTACACCCTCAAAGACCCAATCGTAGGCGGCATCGGTACAGACCCGGCGATACGGATCACCAAAGAACTCGCCTTGGGCCGCGAACCCGATCCCAACAAGATCTTGAGGGGCACGCCCATTGCGACGCCAGAGGCCGCCGTAGGTGCCGTCAAAGGCGTTGTAGTATTCACCGGGCTCTGCAGCCCAGGCGCGAATGCCGTCTTCGGCGCGGCGGATTTCGAGCATGTCTTCGCTCTCAGGGTGCAAGGCAATGCGCCAATAGAACCCGTTTCCGCCAAGATACAGCAGATGGCCGCCGCCGTCACGATAGTCGCGCAGCGCGTTCAAAGTTTCGCTGGTATGGTATTCGGGATGAGTACCCGTGGTGACAGCACTATAGCCCGCAATGGCCGCCGCGCCGTCATCATGCAATTCCCTGTCCGTAACGATGTCGTAGTTGATCCCCATCGCATGCAGCCAGGAAATAAGGTGCATGTCGGCTGGGAAATGGCGCAATCCAGAACAGTCGGCTTCGCCAAAAGTGAAATACCCGGGCTTGAGATTGAAAAGTGGGCGCTTGTGTGATGCATGGCAAATTCCAGACCCGTCAGCGTGGTAGTTATAGGTCGATAGCCCGTATTCCGGATGCTCAGCTGGGTTATACGGATAAGCGTCCCAATCACTGATCCGGTCCTGCCAAGACGGCTTGTAGTCAGGCCGCGCATGGTTGCCGTAGATGGCGTAGGTGAAGGTCGAGACCAGTACGCAGAGCTTTGCCTTGGGTTTCCCCAATGGGGGGCAAACAAAGAATGGGATTGCGTCCTCAAATTCTTCGCACCCAATCCGCATGATATAAACGCCAGATGGAATATCGTCGGGCAATGTGTAGGTAAAGTCGGTATCCCATCCAAAATCGTAGATGTCGTCTTGATGGAAATGGATCGCCGCATAATGCGCAGGTTTGTGGGTCCAGTTCATTTCTGATCCGTTCCAAGCGGATCCGGTTACAGCGCGGGCGGGATAGTTCACCAGCGTTAAGTTGGGTCCAGCCTGCGCAGGGACGATGCAGCTTGAGATGTCCCGCGACAAATCCCATTGGCAAAGTAACTGTCCATCTACTGTGACTTTAGGGGCCTCAATCTTACCGTTAAAATGTTGTGCTGGCTTTGCGTCGATCAAGTGGGCTGCAAGTGTGGGCCGACCAAAGAGCGCCAGATCGGGAATGCCTTCCCTCGTCTCGTTTTGGGCAGCTTCCGCACGGTGTCCGATTGGGATTTGTGCGAGAGAGATAGTATCGTGCGTGATCCGAGCTTGGATGTCATACCAACGCCGCAGGGTCAGGGCTTTACCCAACGTGATCGTGCGCCCGTCGATCGCAAGGCTGATTGCGCCATCTGGGTCGATCCTAAGATCATAGCGCCCGATTCCTACAATAGTCTGAGCCTGCGCGCTGCGCAGTGTGGGATAAATCCGTGCCGACAGGGCAACCTCGGATGCCGGAGTGGCCGTCACGTTGGTCTGCCCGATACCGTAGGAGCCGGCAGCAAAGGGTCGATGCACTGATGGATAGGTAGATTTCTTGAAATAGGGTGATGCGTCCTCCTCAACGATGCCTGGCCCCTCGGGGTTGGGATCCGCGCTGATGGATCGCATAAGGTGGGCTTGGAAGGGTTTCGCAGACGTAGATGACACTTTGAAATTAAAGGTGTCACCGGGTCGGCCAGAGAGGCGGTCAACATATCCCAAAAGTGGGATATCTTTTAGGTGTGTCGCCATTGTGCCCGTCCTTTGTGATGATAGCCTATCAATTGCCTATTCTGTTTTTAATGGCAATGTGTCTTGGACGTTGATTGTGTTCCGTTAGTGGCGAACAATGAGTTGGATATATGGATGTTATTGTGAAGCGAATTGACCGCGACCGTCTGACAAGCACCCATTGGGGTACTTATCGTGTTCAAGTGGACGATGGACGCGTCACAGGGTTGCAGCCCTTTGAGCAAGACAGTGATCCATCGCCCATTGGGCAGGGGATTGTCGATGTCTTGGACGGGCCGACACGGATCACAGCACCTATGGTGCGCAAAAGTTGGCTCGAGGGTGGTCCTGGTACCGCTGGGCATTTGCGTGGCGGCGACAGTTTTGTGCAAGTCAGTTGGGATGAGGCCGATCGGTTGGTGGCGTCTGAACTAAAGCGCGTGACCGAGACCCACGGCAATCAGGCTATTTACGCCGGGTCATACGGATGGGCGAGTGCCGGGCGGTTTCACCATGCCCAAGGGCAGTTGAAACGGTTCCTCAACTGCATTGGTGGTTTCACAAGTTCAAAGAACACGTACAGCTTTGCCGCCGCAGAAGTTGTCGTCCCCCATGTGCTGGGTGATTTTCGAGGGCCGCTGGACAGCACGACCTCTTGGCAATCCATCGCCAAGCATTGCGAGTTGTTTGTGGCTTTCGGTGGGGTGCCGCTGAAGAACGGTCAGATTTCACAAGGTGGTCTTGGAGCACATGTCCAAAAGGCAGGAGTCACTGCTGCGGCCGAAGCGGGTGTGCAATTCGTGAACATCTCTCCCTTGAAGGCCGATATGGCCGCCTTTGCACAAGCCCAATGGATTGCGCCGCGCCCATCGACTGACACTGCGCTGATGTTGGGACTGGCATATACATTGCTTGAAGAGAACTTGCACGATAAGGCGTTCTTGGCCAAATACACAGCAGGCTTTAAACCGTTTGCAGCCTATCTGTGCGGGGATGCGGATGATATCCCAAAAACCGCAGATTGGGCAGCCGATATCTGTGCTGTGCCTGCAGATGACATCCGAAAGCTTGCACGGCGTATGGCATCACAGCGAACGATGCTCTCGGTAAGCTGGTCACTCACCCGGCAGGATCATGGCGAACAGCCGTTCTGGGCCGCGATTGCCTTGGCCTCCATGCTGGGTCAGATCGGACTGCCCGGCACAGGGCTGGGCTTTGGCTATTCAGCGATGAACAACATCGGCCTGCAGCGACGGAACATCGACTATGCGTCCTTGCCTCAAGGCCGTAATCCAGTGCCTGATTTCATTCCTGTCGCGCGTGTGACGGATATGCTGGAAAACCCCGGTGGCCGTTTCGACTATGACGGGCAGAGCCTGATCTACCCCGATATTCGTTTGGTCTGGTGGGCTGGCGGCAATCCGTTCCATCATCATCAAGACTTGAACCGGATGCGCAAGGCTTGGGCCCGTCCAGAAACAATCATTGCAAACGAATGGTGCTGGAACAGCCTTGCGCGCCACGCCGACATCGTGTTGCCCTGTACGACACCGCTTGAACGTAGCGACATCGCTCTTACCCCCAAAGACCCGTTTCAGGTGGTGATGGATCAGGCCATTGATCCCGTGGGCGACGCGAAAAGCGATCATGACATCTTTCGGGGCATTGCCTCTGAGATGGGCGTTGAAGCGGCCTTTACCGAAGGGCGCAGTCCCGAGGAGTGGCAGCGCCGACTTTATGACATTTCCCGCCAGTCTGCTGCCGGTGAAGGCGTCGGCCTGCCTGACTGGGATAGTTTCCAGCGCGAAGGGTTTTTTCGCGTTCCTGCGCCAGAATACGATACCATCATGCTTGAGGACTTCCGCAACGATCCAGGTGCACATCCGTTGAAAACACCCAGCGGGAAGATCGAGATATTTTCTGAAACCATCGCGGGTTTTGGCTATGATGATTGTCCGGGCCATCCTGCATGGTTGGAGCCCTTTGAATGGCTGGGGAACACGCGTGCTTACGCGCTTCATATGATTTCAAACCAGCCCCGCGATAAACTCCACTCGCAACTTGATCACGGCGCAGTCAGTCAATCTGGCCGGATCGCGAGGCGGGAACCTTGCTTGATGCATAGCGCAGATGCCAAGTCGCGGGGGCTTACAGCCGGGCAGGTTGTGCGGATATTCAACGATCGCGGGTCCTGTATCGCTGGATTGCAGATCAGCGATGACATCATGCCGGGCGTCATCCAGATCGCGACAGGTGCGTGGTTCGACCCTGATGGTGAGTCTTGTAGCAATGGGAACCCCAACGTCTTGACTCCAGACAAGGGCACTTCGCGGCTGGCACAGGGCCCAATAGCGCATTCGTGTCTGGTTGAAATTGTGGCAGCACCGGAGGGTGCTGGCGTTTCGCAAATTTATTCACCGCCTGACGTAATCAGGCCTTCCTAGGACAAGGCATAGTCTTAGTCCCGGTCAACAGTAAGATCGGCCAACCGATAACATGGACCGACCCCTTGGGCAGTTGTGGCACAAGGCAGGATCTCCGCTTGTGCTCATGCGAACGTATCTGGAAGGTTTTAGCCCAGTGGGCGGCACAGCTTGAAGCGTTGAGCCCAATAGCGCTGGAACTGGACGGGTACGGGAACAGTTATGCACGTAATGGGCACGGGTGGTATCGCAAGAATTGCTGAGCAGACCCTTACGGACCCAACCGAACAATGCGTCGGCAGGTTTCACATTTTGAGACATTTGAAGGGCGACACGATTTGGCAGCAGCAGGCCTCTATGGCCCCTGAGAGGATTTGGCGGCAAAAGGGTGCTTTACCTGGTCGGTTTGAAAAAGTTGAGGTGTCGCATGCCCGCACCGGGGGGGGGCACGGAACGGCGCATCGCAGTAACTTAGTTCGGCCAAGGTGATCAGGCAGCAGACTATTCACTTTGAGGAGGTTGGTGGAACGGCCATCGAACATACCGCTCTTGGCGGGCTGACTGCAGTCGGAAATTGAAATGACGACGCGACCTTGGCGCAGTCCACTCCTCTTAAGATGCTTCCGTCAGCGCTTTTCCTTCGCCTGAAAACCAGCCCTTACCCGGCACGGCAGCCAGCAATTCGGTGGTGTAGGGATGCTGCGGATTGGCGAAGAGCTCTGCTGTTGGCCCGATCTCGACGACCTCACCACGCTGCATCACTGCGATCCTGTCGCAGACCTGAGCGGCAACCCGCAGATCGTGAGTTATAAAGATCATCGACAGGTTCATGCGGTCGCGGATTTCGTCCAGAAGATCGAGGATCTGCGCCTGAATTGAGACGTCCAGCGCCGATACCGGCTCATCTGCAACCAAAATCTCGGGTTCCAGCGCAAGCGCGCGGGCAATGCCAATGCGTTGCCGCTGTCCACCTGAAAACTCATGTGGAAAGCGTTCGTAGGCGCGATCGTCCAGTCCAACGATCCGCAGCAGCTCCAGTGCTCTTTCGCGTGCCTCTGTGCGGCTTGCACCATACATCTCGGGTCCTTGCGCAATGATACGCCCGACCTTTGAGCGGGGATTGAGTGATGCAAAGGGATCCTGAAACATCATCTGAATTTTAGCACGGTGCGGGCGCATCGCGGCGCGGCCCAAGGGGCGAAGATCGGTGTCGCCTAGCAGAATTTCACCGGCTTCTGCATCGGTTAAACGGACAATGCATCGCGCGACCGTAGATTTTCCAGATCCAGATTCACCAACAATCCCCAACGTTTCGCCCCGTGTCAGGTCAAGTGTTACTTCCTTAGCCGCATGCACAACGCGGGCTTTGCCACCAAATAACCCGCCGCCGCCGCTATAAGTTTTGGTCAGTGCATTGACCCGCAGAACCATTTCTTTTGATCGTGGTCGTGCGGCCCGAGGGATCAATGACGGCACTGCCGCCATTAGGGCTTGGGTATAAGGGTGGCGGGGTCTGCGCAGAACTTCTTCGGTTGGGCCAGTCTCAACCACGAGCCCGTTCTGCATCACAGCCACGCGGTCGGCAATATCAGCGACGACCCCAAAATCATGGGTGATGAAGACAACGCCAGTGCCATGGGTTTCCTGCATTTGTTTGATCAACCGCAAGACTTGTGCCTGCGTGGTCACGTCAAGCGCTGTAGTTGGCTCGTCCGCAATCAGGATTTTCGGATCAAGTGCCAACGCCATTGCGATCATTGCGCGCTGGCGTTGGCCACCTGACAATTGGTGTGGATAGGCGCTAAGGGCCTGCTCTGGCTCTGGCAGTTGGACGTCGTGCAGCAGTTTTAGGGCGCGACTGCGCCGCTCACTCCCCGACATCTTTTCGTGGAAGCGAAATACTTCGTCGATTTGCCCGCCAATGTTCATCAGAGGGTTGAGTGCCGTCATTGGCTCCTGAAAGATCATCGAAATTTCTGACCCACGGATTTGTCGTAGACGGGCCTCGCTGGCGGCGGCAAGGTCTTCACCCTGAAAATTCACTTGCCCTTTGGCTATATGCACATGCGGCTTTGGCAAAAGCCCCATGATGGCGCGAGCCGTAAGGGATTTGCCTGACCCGGACTCGCCCACAACGCATAGGATTTCATTCGCGTCCAGATGGAGGTTCGCGGCTTCAACCGCATATTTACGCTGCCCCCCAGCGGGCAGGCCGACGTGCAGGTCTCTGATGTCAAGAAGGCGGGTCATGATCTATCCCTCAGGCGCGGGTTTAAGGCATCGTTCAAGCCTTCACCCACAAGGTTGATTGCCAGCACTGTCAGCAGGATCGCGATGCCAGGGAAGGTGCAGACCCACCAAGCCGAACGCAGCAATGTCCGTCCCGCACCAATCTGGAATCCCCAGCTCATGATGTTGGGATCACCCAAACCAAGGAAAGCCAGGCCGCTTTCGATCAAGATCGCCGTAGCCACCATCAAAGACCCGATTACAATAATCGGAGATAGGCAGTTTGGCAGAATTTCCCCAAGCATGATCCGCACATCACCCATACCAAGGGTATGGCAGGCTTGGACGAATTCGCGATTCCTTAAGCTTAGAAACTCGCCCCGTACTAAACGGGCGACGGCAGGCCATGAGACGACAGCAATCGCAATGACGATACTTTCGATGGAGGGCTTCATAATTGCGACCAACAGGATGGCGAACAGAAAAGACGGGATCGTTTGGAACATCTCTGTGGTACGCATCAACAGGTTGTCGACAATGCCACCGTAGTACCCAGCAAGCGCGCCCATGATGACACCGACGAACACCGCCACCAGCGTGGCCAGCAACCCGATGAGCAAAGATGTCTTTGCCCCATGCGCAATACCAGACGCAACATCACGTCCGAGCGAGTCACTGCCTAAAAGGAACCCATTAGCACCGGGCGGTGACATGGACTGACCCACCAAACTAAAAGGATCAGCGGGAAAAATAAAGGGTGCTGAGATTGCCATCAAGAAGATCAGAAAGAGAATAATCATTCCCATTACGGCGGGACGATTGCGTGCGAAAAGCTTCCAGAATTCCATGTGTCAGGCCATCTCAATGCGAGGATCGAGCGTGGAATAAATAATGTCCACGATCAAATTAACTGCCACAACCAAGACGGCAGACAACAGGAATATGCCCAAGAGCAAGTTGAGATCACGTGCAAACAGGGCTTCAAACGCCAGCATCCCCAGTCCGGGCCATGCAAAAACAGATTCAACAATCACAGAGCCACCGATTAGCGCGCCGACCTGCACGCCGGCCATCGTAACGACGGGCAATATGGCGTTACGCAAAACGTGGACAAAGAGAATACGGCGCTCTGTCAGGCCCTTTGCCCGGGCGGTCGTGACATAGTCCTGCCCGGCTTGCTCCAGCATCGAGGCGCGCATTAGTCGAGTGTAAAGTGCGAGATAGAACAGCGACAACGTGATGGTTGGTAAGACGAGGTGATGGGCGATGTCTACAACCCTGTCCCAACCTTCGTAGAACATGGCGAAATTTTCCATCCCCGATGTCGGGAACCATCCTAGGTTTAACGAGAACACGACGATCAGCATCAATCCGACCCAGAATAGGGGGGTGGCGTAAGTAATAAGAGCGAAAATCGAGATTGCTGTGTCTCGCCATGTATTTAGCCCAGAGGCAGCGACGAGACCCAGAAGAATACCGAAACCGACTGCAAGAATGATCGTCGACGTCATCAGCAGGAGAGTCGGAATAAAGCGATCCAAAACGAGCTCGCTCACTGGCATATCATGGCGGAACGAATAACCCAGATCGAGGGTCACAACATTCTTGAGGTAGACGCCCAGTTGAACGATCAACGGTTGGTCCAAGCCGAATTTTTCGCGCAATTCAGCCATATATTCTGGGGTTGCTGAACCAGCTTCTCCGGCGAGAACGTCTACAGCGTCACCTTCAGCCAGTTGCAGCAGGAAGAAATTCAGGACGACGATTGCAAAAACAATTGGAATGGCCTGAAAAAGACGCTTCAGCACATATCTTGTGCGGCGCTGTGAACTCTCCATGAAGTTTGGACCCTTTTCGTAAATGGCACCGGCCAACTTTTGACCGGTGCCTTTTTAACGACGTATTAAAGTGAAAGCTTCACTCGGCGACGATGGCGTTCTCAAATGGGCCGTAAGCGCCCATCGCTGATGTCGCATGGTCCGCCAGCTTGTCGTTATAGACAGTCAGGAATTCCATTTCGAACAGGTTTGCCACTGGCATATCTGTTGCCAGAATAGTCTGGATCTCACCGTAGATTCCCGCCCGCTTGGTGGCGTCAGGCTCCTGAGCGCCAGCTGCCAAAAGTGCGTCTAGCGCAGGGTTGGAATACTGTGATGAGTTCACGAAGTGCGTACCCTGACGGATTTGGTCAGTACCATAGTGACGATGAACGCCCAGCACCGGATCGGGCAGCTGGTAGAAGTAGTTCACGTTCATTTCAAAGTCGTATTCCGCGTAAATCCGGTTCAGCCAGGTTGGTACGTCTTCGTACCGAAGTTCAACTTCGATGCCGAGCGGTTTCATCGCTTGCTTCATGTACTCACCGGCCCGGCGCCAGTCTTCACCATATGGGATAAGGTCGAGCGTGATGCTTGCGCGAATGCCATCTGCATCTGGCATGATGCCGGCGTCGTCCAGCTCTTTGATCGCCGCGTCCAAATCGCCTGACGCTGGATAGTTTGGCAGTCCGGACTTATACAGACCGACCTTATCAAAGTTCGATGACAGTGCTGATGTGGCAGGTTTGCCGTACCCAAACCAGATATTGTCGATCAGGAACTGACGGTCCATGACCAATGAAACAGCCCTACGCATTGCTGGGTTGTCAAATGGTGGTTTGGTCGTGTTGAATTCGATCAACGCCATTGGATTGATCATTGCATAGCCATCAGTCGTGACCGAAAAGCCATCCATTTCGCGCAAGCGCACGGCGTCAATGTTTGGAATTGCCCCGTAAGCGCCATACATGACTTCGCCGTTTTCCATCGCAGCGGTGCGGGTCGACGCATCAGGTATGAACCGGCCAACAATACGATTGATCAGGGGCAGACCTGGCTTCCAGTAGTTTTCGTTCTTATCAAGACGGATATACTGACCTTTTTTCCATTCTGTGAACGTAAATGGGCCTGTACCAACTGGATTTGTGGCCAGATCCGAACTGCGCAAGTCCTGACCTTCCAAAAGATGCTTTGGCACCATCGGGCTTTCATAAGCAGACAGGGCCCGCAGCATGTAAGGAGCTGGGTTTTCAAGATTGAACACGGCGGTATAGTCGTCCGGCGTATCGATTGAGGTCACTTCACGGAAAGAGTTGGGGCCGCGCGGGTGCACTTGCTTGAGTACATCCATAACAGTGAAGGCAACGTCAGATGACGTAAACGGAGCGCCATCGTGCCAGACTACACCTTCGCGTAACTTGAACGTAACGGTCTTTCCGTCTTCGCTCACTTCATAACTTTCGGCCAGCGAAGGAACGATTTGAAGATCTGTGTCATAATCGAACAGACCATCATATATCTTCGGGCCAACCAGGCCGATAGGGCCTGAGGTAGACAGGAACGAGGCCAGCGAGGGCGGTTCAGGCTGGACCAGATAAACGAGATTTCCCCCAGAGTTCTGGGCCATTGCTACAAGCGGGGCGAGCGTGAGCCCGACCACAAATGAGGCACCCATAAGCAGAGTCTTAAAATTCATTCAGTAATCCCCTAGTTGTTGTTCGTCCTTCATCCGGGACCGAACGGTTTTTTCCACCGGTTATTTTATGTCGTTTGGTTCAGGCACCATTGGCGCTTTTCGGTGGCTCTTGATCAATCGAAAGGTGAATATTCTATTGCCTTAAGGTTAGGTTTAGACGGGTTGCCTAATTTGTAGACACAATCAGAAATTGTGTCTACAAAAACAACATTTTGCGAGTCCGTAGGCAGATCACGCGAGTCTCAATAATAGAGAGTCACTTACTTTTTTTGGACGTTTCAGCACATGTCCTGTCTGCTAGTCGCCGACCGCGAGATCGTTTATTGGTGGATATGACCCCACCTGAACTGTTGTGCGCACTTTGTCCGCAAGCCGATGGCGCGGCCGCGTTTGTCCAAAGGTTATTTCCCCATGAGAGCGGTACGCCGTCGCTAAACGGGCGTCTCCTCAAGCTGCATCGACCAGGTTTTTTGCCATCATCATATGAACACCTTTTTCATGGTTCACTGTTTGGGTGATTCTGAGGTCGCCTGCGAGGCTGCAAAGCATATAGGCGTCCTCGCGGCTAATGCCTGCCCGTTGCGAAACAAGTTTAATCATATCGCGCAGGGCCATTTCAGCGCAGCGATCAAGGTCCGGCGACATGCCCATTGTGATGTAATGGGTTGGTGTTTCGGCCTGAGGGTAGATCAAGTCGTGATCTTTTAGCACGGTAAGACGAAAGCGTCCCTGAAGGGCGGTTTCAATGGCCGTGACGCATACCTCGCCATCGCCCTGGGCACCGTGGCCGTCGCCGCAAGAAAACAATGCGTCTTTAGTAAACACGGGCAGATAAAGTGTCGTACCGGCCACCAGCTCCTTATTGTCAATGTTGCCGCCCATGACCCGTGGCTCGATCGTCGAAATGCGTCCCCATGCAGACGGTGGGGCAACACCCATGACACCAAAGAAAGGGTTCAATGGTAGTTCAAGCCCCCAGGGCAGGGTTCCAACCCTGCGGTCTGCATCAAGCGGAATGATGATTTGATGTGGATTAGGGAAATCCTGAGGGAGAGTGCCCGCCAGAGGCCGGATAAAGGTAAATCCCCAGTCTTGACCTAGGGTTATGTCCAAAATGTCGACCTGAAGCACGTCGCCAGGCAACGCCCCTGTTACGGCAACTGGTCCGGTCAAAATATGCCCCGGAACGGTAGGCACACCTGCTGCATGCATGTCCAACAACTCTGGGGGCACATGAAACCCATCGCCTGGCAGGTTTTGCGGCTTGCCAGAAATGCTATCAATTGTGACTTCTTCTCCACTTTCGATTGTGCAAACTGGCGCAAGTGCGGCTTCGAAAAACCCCCAATGACAGGTCTCGGTCGATGCCTTCAAAATTACACTCATCGTGTTGTCAGTCTTTGGTCTATAAGTGGTTCTTTTGTCATCATTTTGAGGCCCCTCCGCAGGCTAACCTTTTCTATCTACAATGCGTGGTTCAGCTGTTCATGTGAAGCATCAATCGTGCGGTTTCTCCCGCCTGTTTTCAAAATTTGCTAATTCTACTCAGAAGGGGAAGTGGACGGTCGATCCGTTTTCGACAAGAAATCAACTGCGCAATTCTCATTTCAAAACGCTGATCAGTAGAGCGCCTCAATCAAAAAAATAAACTAGTTTTACCCGAGGCTTATTGTCATTTGATCAGCAGATTTCGCAAAAACCGATAGACATTTTGAACCCCACGTCACCACATTAAATCGAGGATTTCGCCCATCTCATACGGGTGCGGCACTAGATAAAACCTGATCACTAATGACAGCGTAGTCAGCCATGCAGCGACCAAAATCAGTAAGGCTTTCCATTTCCAGAACAGATCGACGACATGACCCATGGGACTTTGAGAATCCACGGCAGTCCCGCCCAAAACGCCAGTCCTGCAATGAACTCGGCTGACAAATCCAGATAGTCTTTGAGGTAAAATGCCCCAACGACCGATGTAAGGCCCGACACCCCAGCCGCGAAATAACCCATAAGGGGCGGTAGAAACGACCATCGCATCTGCTGCGCGAGATCTAGAATGGCGCGCTGGAACCAAGTCCTTCGATCCGATGGATTATGATCGTCTTGCAATGTCATTCGTTACTCTTGCCTCGCGATTGCATAAACAACTTTTGGTGCGAGACTTTTTCTGGTTGTCTCACTTGCGCTGCTCCGGCGCACTTGGCTTGCTGCCCTTGCGCTTCTTCACAAGAGGACGAATCTTATCGTTAGCTTCAAGGCAGGCTTTGATATCATCCAGATCCAACGTCTCTTCGGCTTCAAGCCGCGCCACCAGCATTGCAACCTGATCGCGGTGGTCGCCAATAAGCTGCTTGGCCTGATCTTCGGCGGTGTGCAGGAGTTTCATCACGGCCTGATCCACCTGCGCTGCGGTTTCGTCCGCAAAGGACCGAGGCTGGGCAATCTGCTGGCCAAGGAACGGATGGTCATCACTATCGCGCAAATCCACCGGGCCGATATCGGGGTCCATCCCCCAACGTGCCACCATCGAGCGTGCCATTGCAGTGGCGCGGCGGATGTCGTCATCGGCTCCCGAACTGAGCGAACCCAAAAACAGTTTTTCCGCCGCTCGCCCGGCCAACAACGTGGTCAGCTGAACGCGCAGATAAGCCTCGGGCAGGGTGTGGCGTTCGACTTCTGGCAGCATACGCGTGCTGCCCAAACTGCGCCCGCGCGGAATGATCGTTACTTTGTAAAGCGGATCGGCACCGGGGTTGTAATAGGAAGCTGCCGTATGCCCGGCTTCATGCACCGCAAGACGGTGCTTTTCGTCGGGTTGGATCGCGAGAGTGCGCACTGTTCCCATCATGATCTTGTCGCGCGCCTCGTCCAGATCGGCGGACGTGATATCACTGGCTGAATGGCGCGCTGCCGTGATTGCGGCTTCGTTCAAAAGGTTCTTTAGGTCAGCCCCTGAAAACCCCGGCGTGCCTGCCGCCACCTGATCCAGATTGACGTCTTGGTGCATTGGCAGACCTTTGACATGCACATCCAATATCGCACGGCGCGCCACCTTGTCTGGCAACGACAAAGTGACGTGGCGGTCAAATCGACCCGGACGCAGAAGTGCCGGGTCGAGCACATCGGGACGGTTCGTCGCCGCCAAAACCACCACGGCTTCACGCGCTGCAAACCCATCCAATTCAGCTAAGATCTGGTTCAACGTCTGTTCGCGCTCATCGTGACCTCCACCAAGGCCAGTGCCTCGGGTACGCCCGATGCTGTCTAGTTCGTCGATAAAGATAATTGATGGGGCCTGTTTTCGCGCTTCTTCAAACATCTTGCGCACCCGACCCGCGCCGACGCCGACAAACACCTCGATGAATTCTGACCCCGAAGTGGAAAAGAACGGCACTTCAGCCTCACCTGCGAGGGCGCGGGCCAACAGCGTCTTGCCAGTGCCCGGCGGACCCATCAGCAAGACACCATGTGGGACTGTCGCGCCGACTTTCTGAAATCTGTCGGGGTCGCGCAGGAACTCGACCAATTCAGAAACCTCGCGCTTGGCTTCGTCCTGACCTGCCACATCCGCAAACGTGACTTTGCTGGTGGGTTCTGTCGGTTTGGTAGACCTGCCCCCGAGAAAATCGCCAATCCCACCCGGCAGCCCACCGCTGATACCCCCGCCCATCATCCGCCGGCTGATCCAGAGATAGACCGCAAGGATCAGGATCCACGGCAGGAATGACAGCAGAACCGACGGGGTCGAAGGCTCTTTGGCTGTGATTGTAACGCCTGCGTTTTCAAGCAATGGCAGTAAATCCGGATCAGGTTGTTGCGGCGTGATCGCCCGGTACTGTTGCACACCCTCAGAGGTGGGCGAGCGCAAGACGGCTACAATGGCCGTGGCTTCGAGTGTCGCTTCGGTAACATTGCCATTGCGGATCAGGTCCTTGATAGCGCTGTAGGACGCAACCGTCTGTGTTCGCTGATTTGTCGGGGATTGCGTTGAAAAGAGAGCAAAGACCGCCAGACCGAAAATAAAATACCACAAAAACTGTTTCAGCGGAGGCTGTTTAGGCGGTTCCGGTGGTGCACTGTGATTTCCCATGATCGTCGCCCCCAAAGTCGAAATTGAAGGCATCCTGATGCTTTTATCCTAAGCAGCCAATACCTCGCTGCTACATTAGCCGTGTTACGTTTCTGAGGATTGATCTGTGACAATTGGCCAAGGCTGCAAATCTGAGGGCTTCGCAAACAGCATCAAATTCCGCGGATAGGCAAGTGTGCGCAATGCGTTAGCCCGCCTGATGGCAGGACAAAACGGCATTGCATTCCAAACCCGCTAAAAGGCCAGCGTCAAAGATGCTGGCGCACGAAGGATTCGATACCCGCAGCGGGCCGCGCTCCGGACAATCGTGCGACCTCTTTTCCCTTGGCATAGAGGATCAAGAGCGGAATTCCCCTGATCTGCAAACGCTGGGAGATAGTTGGAAACTGCTCTGTGTCGATCTTGGCAAAACGGGTCGAAAGCCGCAACGCTTTTGCAGCCGCCGCAAATTCCGGGGCCATCGTTCTACATGGTCCGCACCAGGGCGCCCAATAATCAACGATCAATGGCAGATCATCCGCACGGGTTGCCTTATCATGTTGCAGATCATCTAGGTCAGTAACATCACCCCCAATTAGCAATACACCGCATTTGGCGCACTTTGGACCCGCCTCAAGCTTGGCAAAGGGAAACCGGTTTGCTTGTCCGCAGGTCAGGCAGGTTAGTTTTATTGCGTCTTGCATCGTTATTCTTTCCTTCAGTCATCACATCGTGTTCTCAACCTGCCTGCCCCACCAACTGGTTGCGGTGACCGTCCTTCTGATGGGCGTGCTCAAGCCAATCAGAAGGATTGTTATTGAAAAGAGGCACCATATCGCAGGCATCTCATTGGGGTTTGCCGTCAATGTGGCGGCCAGGCCTGGACCTGCAACGGCGTGAACAAGCACAAACCGCCACGCGCCGTAGATCAATGGCAATAGGAACGCTGCAATCAAATAGCTAGGGAATCCTGCGTAAATCCCGATAAACTGTTCGATCCCAACAAGCAGTCCGTTGTAGGGTACGTCCCACGCAATATGCCAATCACCCGCAACAGTGCACCACCGGTCGGCGCAAAGTGGGCTGCCTGGCAGGCAAGACCCCAATGCGGGCGTCGACATGATCTGTACCAACATGATCAGGCTGGACACTGCGCAGGCACTGAACACCCAAACCCTGGCGCGGCGTTTGATGGTTTGCGGGACCAGTTCCATGGCAAAGGCATTGATGAAAAACGGCTGCACAACGATATGGAGATAAGACAAGATTGTGACTGCTTGGTTCGACGATGCGCCACATTGACCCAGCACGGCATATCCCCAGACCTGAAGTGCTTCCATAACGGCGAAAAACCCAATCGTCAGCCAGATCGCAGAAGCGGCACCGCTACGGAACGTGGCAGCGGCTGCGACTACACCAATCCCGACCATCGCAACCGATATTTCGGCGTTCCAACACATATTTTGCCCTCATTCATGTGCGAAACTACCCGACGATTGCCAGGGCTGTTTGACCACGATCAATTCGCATTTTGGGTGAGTTTACAATTCGCCACCCTAAAAATTGCGCGCGCTTTTTTTGACGCTGCGTTGACGAGTGGATTGACACGTATCAATCAAATTGAGGTCAGAGTCTGCGACAGTAGCGATAGAATGAGACATGTGGGGCCAAGCCGCATATGGCCACAACGGCCAAGATGCCTGCGTCCTGACCCCACATGTCTCATAACAGTCCAAGGAGCGCCGACGTGGTTGACAAAACATCTAAACTCTCTCGCCTCCCAGGTGGCCTGCCTTCTGTGCGTTTGCGCGCGGAATGCGATCCCAAGACGCTTGGCTTTGAGACAACTGCATCATTGAAACCAGCGCCGGGATTTATTGGTCAGGCCCGTGCCATAGATGCGATCAAACTATCTGCGGAAATCGACCACAGAGATTTCAATCTCTACGTTTTGGGGCGTGAGGGGACCGGGCGCCACAGTGCTGTTGCGCAGCTGTTGTCAAAAGCTGCTGCGACCCGCCCGATCCCGTGCGATTGGGTGTATGTCAACAACTTCGATGCCCCCCACAAACCCAACACAATGAAGCTGCCGCCGGGTATCGCCTCGGCTTTGAAGTCCGCAATGCAGCTTTTGGTCGATGACCTTGCCATCGAAATCCCTGCCTTGTTCGAGTCAGAAGAATACCAGACCCAACGTCGTGCCATTGAGGAAGAATTTGGGCAAAAACACGAGGAGCCGATTGCCGAATTTGCCGAGCGCGCGCAGGCGGAGAATGTGGCCCTGCTGCGAACGCCAACGGGATTTATGCTTTCCGCTATTGTGGACGAAAAGCCCATTCAACCAGATGCCTACGAGGCATTATCACCCAAAGAACGCGCTGAGATTGATGAAAAGATCGAAAAGCTGCAAGAGCATCTGTCGAGCGTTTTGAAACAGGGACCACAGCTGGAAAAAGAACATCGGCAAAAGGTAGAGGCGTTGCATGCGGCGATGGCGGAACGCGCCGTTTCACTCAGAGTTGGCGAAGTTCAGGCCGAATTTGGCGACAAAGCAAACATCGGCGCATATCTGGAAAATGTGCGCACAGATATGGTGTCCAATGCGGATCTGTTTCTGGTGTCCAAGGAAGGGTCCAACAACGGCCCGTTCCCTGAAGTCATCCGAAAATACCACCAGAACCCGATTTTTGACCGCTATAGCGTGAACATAATGGTGTCCCATGAAGCGGGCCCGCGATCCGCACCGATTGTCAGGGAGGACCTGCCAACGCTCAACAATTTGACCGGCCGGATTGAACACATTTCGGAGATGGGCACTCTTGCCACCAATTTCACGCTGATCAAACCGGGCGCGTTGCACCGGGCCAACGGCGGATATCTTGTGCTGGACGCGCAGCGCCTTTTGTCCGAACCCTACGCTTGGGATGCGCTTAAACGCTGTCTGCAAAGCCAGTCAATTACGATTGCATCCCTTGCTGAACGGCTCAGCCTGTCGTCCACTATCACGCTAGAACCCGATCCGATTCCGCTTGACGTTCGCGTGGTCCTGATCGGTGACCGGCGGCTCCATATGTTGCTGACGATGCTTGATCCAGAATTTGACCAGCTCTTCAAGATACAAGCTGATTTTGAAGATGACTTGCCGCGTAGTGCCAAGAACACTCGTGCGCTGGCAAGAGTTGTGGCGGGATATGCTGCCAAAGAGGATCTTAGGCCGATGACAGCGGCAGCGGTTGCTGCCTTGCTTGATCATGCAGTACGCCTAGCGGATGATACCAAGAAACTCACGCTTGAACTGGGCGCATTGACGGATGTGATGCGAGAGGCTGATTTCTATGCAACCCGGAACAAGCGCGACTTGATTTCAGACCAGGACATCGCTCAGGCGGTCCAACAATCAGAACGCAGGGCTTCGCGTATCAAAGATCGCATGCAAGAGGCCGTGACACGCAAGACGATCCTGATCGACACGGATGGCAGTGCGGTTGGTCAGGTTAACGGTCTTGCGGTGGTCGGCATTGGCACGCATCATTTTGGCCGCCCGTCGCGGATCACGGCGCGGGTTCGGATGGGTGCAGGCAAGTTGATTGATATAGAACGCGAGGTCGAGCTTGGCGGCCCTCTGCATTCCAAAGGTGTGCTGATCTTGGGCAGTTATCTTGCGTCGCGTTATGCGCTGGACGTTCCGATGTCATTGCACGCGAGCCTGGTTTTTGAGCAAAGCTATGGCGGCATTGACGGGGACAGCGCGTCTTCGGCGGAGCTATACGCGCTGCTTTCCGCCCTATCAGGTCTTCCAATCCGTCAGGGGCTCGCTGTGACCGGATCCGTGAGCCAGAATGGCGAGGTGCAGGCCATTGGCGGTGTTAACGAAAAGATCGAGGGCTTTTTCGATATTTGTCGCGCACGTGGCTTGAGCGAAGAACAAGGTGTTTTGATCCCGGCGTCAAATATTGATCACCTGATGTTGCGCCGTGACGTTGTTGAAGCCGCAGCGGCAGGCACTTTCCGGGTCATTCCGATCAAGACGATTGACCAAGGGATAGAGGTGTTGACCGGGACTGCTTCTGGCCGGCGCAGACGCGGCGGCGATTTTCCTACCAGCAGCATCAACGGCCTGGTTGAGGCGAAATTGCGCAGCTTTGCCGAGACGCGCCGCAGTTTTGGGTCTCAAGTTCGGAAAGACCCTGACGGGGAGGCGAACTAATGGAGCAGACCGTCCGCCCGGGCTTGCGCATTCTTGTCGGCGCGGGCTGTTTTATTGATGCCGCTGCGGCACTGCGTATCGTTGCGCGATTGCCTGGTGGTTTCCTGGCTGGCCTTGGGGGTGTTCTTGTTGAAGAAAGCGATATGCTTGCGACCTGCCAAATCCCCCGTCAACTTGTCGTGTCGGCAAGCGGGGCCACGGCTATGGCACCCAGCCTCTCGCAGGTGCGGGCACTTCTGAAATCCGATGCACGGGCGTTTCAGAAGTCTCTGGCACGCACCGCAGATCCAACCGGTGCGGGCTGGGTCTTTGCGCAGGACAAAGGCGAGCTTGTCGGTACTGCCCTGCGCGCCGCGGCCGGGTGGGATGTCCTTGTGATTGGATATCGTCAGGTTCACCAGATCCCCGGAAAAATTGTCATACTTGAATCAGCCAGTTCGCCGCGGGATGCTGTGACAGCGGTTTCTGATCGCGTGGCAAAAAATTTGTCCGCAGACCGGGTCGTGTTTTCGGTCGATCATGAGGGCGACAAGATAACTGCTGTTCAGCCCTCAGACACATTTCAGTTTAAGTCACTTGACCAAGCATTAAAGGCCCTGACACGCACGAATGCGCAAGCTGTGCTGGTTGATCTGGAAAATGGGCCCGTTCATAAACTAGCAGACCTAGCGCGCCTTCTTGAAGTCGCTCGATGCCCTTTGGTTGTGTTTGGCACCTCCGGCTTGAATACGCTGCTGGAGCACAGTACGCAAATCCCGCCCAGGCCCAACGGGAATGGGCAAAATGATACGTCCTGAGATCGCCGTTTTAATTTTCACCCCTAATAGACCTAGCTGGCCCGAAGCGGCATATTCTGGCTTTTGGTGGCCTCAACATCCTAGGTCTAGCGCAACGGTTGCTTGCAGACTGGGCTCAGGGCCAGGCGATCTCTCGATCGCCAGGTCTGAATAAGTCCGTTGACCGCCCCGCGTCGTCCGGCGCGGCGCCGACCACGATCACGGGCGTTTCCGTGAAATGCCCGGCAGCAATTCGGTAGACGGAATGTCAATCCCGGAGTAAAATCGGTCAGCGTCCCGGAGAGAAATTGGCCAATTTGTCAGCTCCTTGGCTTCAGTTGGGTTTGTTCAGGCTGTGCGGTTTCGGCTTTGGTTCAGCCGATAGCTTTCACCATTCATCTCCAGGATATGGACGTGGTGTGTCAGGCGGTCGAGGATGGCACCCGTGAGGCGTTCTGATCCGAAGACCTCTGTCCATTCATCGAACGGCAGGTTGGATGTGATGATGATGGAGCCGCGTTCATATCGTTGACTGATCACTTCGAACAGCAACTCGGCCCCGGTCTTGGAGAGTGGCACGAACCCAAGTTCGTCAATGATCAGCAAATCTTGGGCTGCTAGTTGTTTTTGGTGTCGTTGCAGTCGGCGTTCGTCAACTGCCTCGATCATTTCATGAACCAGTGCAGCGGCTGTGGTGAAACGTACCTTCAAGCCCTTTTGGCAAGCTGCCAGTCCAAGGCCGAGAGCAACATGTGTTTTACCGGTCCCACTTGGTCCTAGCGCGATAACGTTTTGACGCTTTGCGGTGTACTCGCAGCGGGCCAATTCCATCACCAGCACCTTGTTCAGTGACGGGATCGTTTTGAAGTCAAAGCTATCCAGGCTCTTGGTTGCCGGAAACTTCGCGGCTTTGATACGCCGCTCTACCATCCGTCGCTCACGTTCGATCAGCTCCAGCTCACACAAGCGCAGGAGATATTGGACATGATCCTTGTTCTCTGCGGCGCATTGTTGGGCCTGTTTGGTGTATTCGCTTTGGAAGGTTGGCAGCCGAAGTTTGGTCAGGTGATGCCTGAGCAGAACCTGCGGTGTATCAGTAACAGTATCGTTCATGCGGCCACCTCGGACAACAGCACGGCATAGCTGGAAGGCTTTGTCGTCTCAACCACCGCTTTCGGCAGATAAGGATAGATATCGAGATCAAGCCTAGGCGGACGACGCTCAATCCGGCAAAGGATCAGATGCTTGATCGCATCGTAGCCAAGTGCGCCCAGGTCCAAGGCTTGTTTGATTGCAGCATGAACGTGCTCCATCTCGAAGGTTTCCAATAGTCGCAAGATCTGAACATATTCGCGCTTCCCCGCCTTACCCATGCGGGCTTCCAACAATCGATGAAGGGTCGTGAACGCATCGGGCAGATCCCAACCCTGCAAGGGTGCCGCCTGGTCGAGAGCACCAACCTTCTGCTCCAACAATGGCAAGTAATGCATCGGGTCGAAAATCATATCTGCCTTCTCGTAAGATCGTCGATGTCGGGCGACAATCTCGGTCCCACAGCCGATCACGACCTCATGGACATAGCCGCGTACCTGAACCTCATGATGGGCAAAGGCGACAGGGACGGAGTAATCGTTATTGCGATAACGGATCATCGATATTGAAGTTGCCCGAGTACTGACCTTATCACACGCATCGTAAGGTGTTGGGGGCAATGCCATCAACGCGTCCAGGTCTCGTAGCAACCGTTCACCAATACTCTCACTATGCCCGCGAACAACATCGTCCTGACGCTTCAAACATTGTTCCTCCAACCAGGCGTTCAAAGCATCAAAACTATCGAACCGGGGAGCAGGGATTAGGAAGTTCCTCCGTCCGTAGCCAATGACACCTTCGACATTACCTTTGTCGTTACCTTTACCAGGGCGGCCAAACCGGTCCTCAAACAGATAATGCGATTGTAGTTCCGAGAAAGTTCTGGTCCGGATCCGCTTGCCTCCTCCCAAGATCTTTGCAACCGCTATCACGGTGTTATCGTACAGTGCCGACAAGGGCACACCACCGAAGAACGCAAACGCAGCGTTGTGACCATCACAGAAGGCTTCTGTCGTTTCTGCCGGATATGCCTTCATGAAGAACGCATCCGAATGCGGCAACGATATCGCAATGTAATGCAGCTTTCGTTCAACACCACCAATCACACCAAGGGTCTCGCCAAAATCGACCTGAGCATGGCCAGGGGTGTGAACCAGAGGAACAAACACCTCTTGGGTACGTCGCTGCTTCTCACGAACATAGTCCGTGACGATGGTGATCCCGCCAGTGAACCCATGTTCATCACGCAATCGCGCATGAATACGTTTGGCTGTGTGGCGTTGCTTTTTGATGACCCGTTTATCGTCTTTCAGGATCTGATCAATTATCCCAATGAACGGATCCAACTTCGGACGAACTGGCGCGGTCGTTCTTTGATAACCCGGCGGAACCGAATGCTTCAAAATCTTCGCCACTGTTTTGCGGTCAATCCCAAACAGACGGGCCGCCTCACTATTGTTCTTACCTTCGACATGGCACGCACGGCGCACCCGACTGTACAAATCCACAGAATACATCTTCCCCACCCGTTGCTCGACAGCACCAGATGTTAGATTGCGGAATTTTACTCCGCGACGGTCAGATTACCCAACCATTTCCATGGCCATTTTGTCTCCGGGATTCACACGGAAGCAGGCGAGAAAAGCCCTTCAGTACAGCCTACACAATAGTCGATCAGCTACTCTGGTTCTGTGGAAAATGGTTTCAAACTAGGAGTTTTTGGTTATGTTTGAGGTCAACATTCTGGGATACAGAGTTCAAGATTCTGGTTTCTTTTAGACGAAGTAACAGGGGGAGCTGCCCAATTTTCGGTTTTGGCTGATCCCTGAAATTCGAGCAATAAACGGTCATCCCAAAAACCACAGGCTCACCCAGGTTCTGTCGCAAAGTTCTCGCGTTTGGGTGAGGCAACTGGATTGTGTTAGATGCGGGTCTTTGTTCTTGAAGGCTAGCTACTGACTGTGAAACTGATTTCTAATGGAACCATTTCCCCAAAAGCATGATTTTGTTCGCTGTGTTTTTCTATGATGCGCAAAGTCCAGCTAGGCCAAACCGGGGTCTCCCCATTCAAGCAGTTTGCGACCCTCGCAGCGTAATTGTGTCCAGAATACCGCTCTTCAGCTTGGCGAAGAGGGGCCGTGCATGGATTCGATGGTGCTGCCTCCAGTGTCGCCCAGACGGCACGAAGAACACTGGTCCTCTTGGAATGCCTTCAGACCAAGGATACTGGGGGAGATCGAGTGTTGGTATATTGTATTAGTTTTGGTGTTCATGTTTACCTCAAAAAAAATTAGTGTGTTATTATGAGCGACTGCTCCAGGCCGTCCAAAATAGATCGGGGCTTTCTTGGTTATAAAGTAGTTAATGATTTCAGGTTTTTCCTTTGAGCATCAAATTCCAACACTCGTTTTCGATCTGCTCCCGAGATCCGCCGTGGCGTACTAGCCGTGCCAGAGTGGAAAGGTTTTCAGGGTCGGGCAGGGGTAAAGACCGAAGTTCACTTGCAGAAACAGCGGTGGAACCGCTCAAGCAGCGAAAAGCCTGATCCGCTGCGTTGCTATTCAAAAATGCTACGAGTGTTTCCAGGCTCACTGCAGGCCTAAGGGTGGTCGGGCGAAGAAGGTTAACGTGGTTTTCGACGACTACGGCCTTATGCTCGTTTACGAACTGATCTGGGAGGACGGTCGCGATCAGACGCTTTGACTGCTCTGTCGACGTCGTCCTTTGAAGAAGAACGCAGGGCTCCCGGCAGAGCAGTTTTTCGTCAACATTTCGGGCATCAAACCAAGTCAATTTCTGCTTGCGTTCAGCTTGCCAATTGAAACACCCGTCCTGTCCAATTGCCTCTGCCCATATCATCGGGACAGATGAGGGCGTGGGGCAAGTAGAAAGGCGTGCCTTATGTCGGTTCCAAATGACCGGGCCCGTTGAAACAATGTACCCCCAGTCAGACAGGCGATGGGGGAGGGCACTCAGAGATCTGACAAGAGGCACCTGGTCAGGCACTCTTGGAAAGATCCATGGAGCCATCAGGTCTTCGGGTAGAGTGAAATCTCCCAAGTCTGACGTTACCGTTTCAGATGATCGGGTCAAATCCAGCGACCGTACATTGGTCACGCGTGTCGCCGCGTTTCGCGAGAAACACGACAAAACGAAATCTTGACGCACATCTTTGAAAACGCCAGTCCGCCTCGATGCGAATTCCAGCATTTGAGGCGACGCTTCTGTACGCAGAGTCTTGCGCAGATTCTGGAAATACGCTCCTGAGACAAAGCTTGTAGGTGTGACAAAAACGATTGATCCGCCGGGGCGTGTCATCCTGACTGCCTGATCGAAAAATAGGCCATATGCGTTCGCATGACCGTAAAGGCTTTGCGCAAATTTCTGCCTTAGGCTGCTACAGAGTTTGACCTTGCCGTAAGGTGGGTTGCCCAGAACAACATCAAAGTCGGCGGCGGGCGCAATTTCAAGTGTGTCCCGAACTTGAACGAGGGCCGGTGGTAAATAACCGGGAGCACAGAACGGGAGCAGCATTGCATCCAGCGCGACTTGGGCTAGCCAAGCGCCAAATGGATCGATTTCATAGCCGACCAGTCGTTTTGATATCTCGGCCAAAACGTTGTCGTTATAACAGACAAACATCACCTCTAACATGCGTCGCGCACATGCGAGCATAAGCGTTCCACCGCCGCAGGCGAGTTCTAGAACGCGCGCTGTCGACCAATCGGCGCCGTTCTGAGTGGCCATATCGACCATGTGTTCTGCGAGATGAGGGGGCGTGTAAAACAATCCGCCTGCTGATCTGTTAGCTTTTGAAGTCAGGGATGTATAAGTGAGGCCGATCTCGTAGGCGGCTGATGTCGGCTTCAACTGGGCAGCCAATGTTCCGAGATGTTGAACGAGTTCGGTCACAGCGCTGCAAATAAGCACCCGTTTCCAGCGGATGGGAGCGGCGCGCATTATCGGTGCTTGTTCGACGTTGGCCATTCTTTGTGACCACCAAACGCCTAGGATCTGCGCGCAAATATGTTGGGCTGCGCTATTGCGATCTGTGTTGGTGTAATCGCGCAAAAGCAGCACAAGTTTTTTGCGTGCCTCACCGATGCTCGCAAGTACCGCTCCTTCTTTTAATAGAAAGTGTTGACTGTTTTGGAAGGTGGACGCTGCGTCAAATGTTGTTCTGAAATGTTTCATATGTAAATCCAGTGTTTGTTTCAGAACAAAGTAGATTGTTCAGATTAAACTGGGATTTCGAACAGGGGCATATAGCAGTGCTAATTTACGTTTTGCGGCTATCAGTATGTGCCCACTTCAATGAAGTAACCTGCCGGTGAGAGCCAACGGCAGGTTTCTCATGGGCATGCTATCAAGCGATCACTCCGGCACGTAGTGCTCTTCCCTCGTGACCCGGACTCCATCCAGATCTTTCGCTACTTCGAAGAATGCAATCCGATCATCGCCCAGTCTCTGAATGATCACGCCTTTCGTTTTCCAGTGGGGGTATCCAATTGCTGCATATTGCAGCATGCGTGCGGCCTTGTGCCCACATATCGGTTGCGGCTGGGTTTCCATCTGAACGGTTGCCATGCGCCGCAGTTCTACTTCATGTGTGGTGACATAGAGGGCATCGAAATCCACTTGTCCGACGTTCTTTATGAATCCACGTGGAGGTCTTGTGACAAAGCTCATTTCACAACCCAAAAAGTCGTCAAGCAGATGGTTTTCACGCACCTGAAGTTCCAGACGAGCCTGCTCGGTCAATTCGAAAGCGTCGATAAACGCTGAGGCACTGTCAGTGATGCGCTTGGGCTCAGCGGCTACATCAGGGTAGATCTTGCACAGGTTAACCAGCTTGAAGCAGAACGCACCGCCGCCCATGGGCTCGATGATCCACTCTGTGTCAAAGTGAGCTGTGCAGGCGATGATCAGAGGCATGGGCTTTTTTTGTGCTTGGTAGGGAATGTCCGGCAGGTTTCTGGGCACCTTCATACCCAACTTTCGAAGTGACATCTCAATGTCGCTCTGAGTGAAGCGCAGAAACGACTTACCAGGGCGGATGCGGGTGAGAAAAAGGTAAGCCAGTGGTTTCTGACTTTGCACCATTGGATTGTCATTGATCGCACGTAATGCATCTTCGTGAACGAAGGGAAGAAGTGCACCGGATGATATCTCGCTCGCTTCTTGGGATTCGATTTGGTCGAATGGGTCGATCCGGCCGTTTGCGTTAATCATTTGCGCATGAAGATCGGATGAAACCTGGGTTGAGACCGCGTTATTTGTTGTTGGCATAAGTTATAAACCTCAATTTATTGATTGTTGTGAGCAGTAATTTGCTGAAACTGTCTTACGTCAAAAATGATTAAGAGAACTTTAACGTTTTTGGCGTTTCGGCGACCTGCGGTCGTTTCGGGCCTTCTCTCTAGACCTCACGTTTGACCCTCAAACATCAGACGCCAGCATTCGATCTTGATGAGTTCTAGGGTGCGTCGCTTTCGACAAGAGCGGGCAGTTGCGCATCGGGCGCCAGGGCGAAATCCGTGACAGAACTGCCGAGGCTCAGCACTACCGTATGGCAGGCATCAATTTGCTCGCCGCAATCGTTATCTTTTGGAAAACTTACCACCTTGGACACGCAGTGGCGGCCCGAAAACACGCCGAGCTCGGCAAGCAGATCTTCTACATCGGCCCTGCTGAGCGCGAACCGGTGGTAAGCCCGGATGGCATTGGAGATGATCTCTCGGGGAAAACAAAACCCCCCTCATGCACGGCATTGTCGCCGTGGTTTTTATGATGGCCCGTTATCCCGGCTCACAGCCGCGTTCAAATTGGCAATGCTGTCTCCGGAGGTTAGGGAAACAATGCATAGCTTTCGATCAAACGAGGCGTCTGTTTGGCTTCGGTCATTTGCATCACGAGATGATCTCAGGTGTTCAACCGCGGGCATATCTGCGTCTTTGGATAACCGTCCAGCCGCTGACAAAACAGATAACAGCGCAGCCATGTTTATGAATTCAGAGGACAAGAGTTGCTGCGCTTCCTGTATGATTTCGCTTCGAGTGTAGCCCATGCGTGTCATGTCATTGATGTAGAGCTCGTCGTAGGCGTCGTGGTTGAGGTCAGGCGAAATCATCTGCTCGATGCAATATCTCCACCAGGCAGCTTCGGTGATTTCTCTGTCGGAAAGTAGCTGCTCAATCCACATAATAGTACTCTGGGACTTTGTTGCTGCGTAATGAGACAAGGCGGTTTGATCACCGGTGTTCAAAAGAGACTTGAACGCGTCAAGCGTCGGAAAACTCGTATCTTGTGAGACGTCGATTGTAGCAGATGCTGGGTATGAGTAGGTACTCATGAGGTCATCATCGGCAATATCCAGGGGCGAGTATTCGATGTCTGGCGTTGATGCATCCTCAGGATCACAAGTGAACGAAACCGTTCGCAGCGTCGCCTTACCATTTCCCAGAATTTCAACCAGCAATCCAACGCGCGAAGTTGCGGGTTCGTAACATGTCAGCAGTCGGCCTGAAAATCTATTTAAGCCGGAAAGAGCTATGAGCCGATGCTCTAAGTCGGCCTCCAGCCAGATGGTTTTGGGAGGCCCAGACAAGACTGATTGCACGACATGTTGCAAATCCAGGGGGGTAGAGATCTTTAGCGACCTAGCCTTCGCAAGTGCAAAAAAATCGAATGCATAATGCTCACTCGCCGACAAAACTCTGCCAGCCAACTTCAACTGGGACCTTTTGAAGTCATCTGAATACCCGCCTTGATCAAGCCATGCTTCATTGTTCGGAGCTAGAACGCGTTTGCAGGATCGCAGCGTGTCTACAAGAAAGGTCCTAGCTTCCGTTTGGGATGGCGTACGAAAATCGTAGTAAAAGTTAACTCCGACTCCATCTTTTGTTGTGAAATTCGTAGATTCAGTATTCTGTTTAGATCTTGTGTCATGCATGAATATTTTTCCTAGTATTACATGCACAGCTTAATCGATTGAAGTTAAAACCAAGTTTCAATGGCCGGCGGCGGGCGCCTTCGGTTTTGCAAAGATTTTCTGAGGGTATAGAACAAGATTGATTGCGGCCGTGTGCCAGGCCTCATGTGTGCGGCTTTTCAGACGCCGCCGGGCCAGACCGCACAGGGATCAATCGAGGCGCCAGGCTTTCAAGCGCATGTGCCCCATGTGAGCGATATTTGAACCGCGACTCCTGTTGGCCTCAGGGTAGGGTGGTCATCGCATTTCCTCTATCATTTTTTCGCGAAAGACTTCAGCGGGTGTCTTTCCATCCCAAGCATTTCCGAGGCGTGTTGTTTAGGCGATCACAGATCTCTTTCATGTCCTGATCTGTCATTGATCTGATGTCGCGCTTGCGTGGAAGCCAGCGTCTGGCTCGACGATTGGTGTTCTCGACAGTGCCTTTCTGCCAGGGCGAGGAAGGATCGCAGAACCAAGTTTTCGTGCCTGTTTCGGCCTGAAGGTGTGGCCAGTTCATAAACTCTGAACCACGATCAAAAGTGATCGAACGACGGGCTTGATGGGGCAGGTCTTTGATGGCTTTGATGATCTTCCCCATGACCGGTTTGGTGCGCTTGTTTGGATTTTTGAGAATCACAGTGAAGCGGCTAACACGCTCGACCAGTGAGGTGACGTTTGCCTGTCCAAGCTTCTGTTTAAACAGCATAAAATCGCCTTCCCAGTGACCGAACTGACGGCGGTGGGCGACGTCGTCGGGACGGAACAAGATGCTCACATCACGGTGGAATTTGGGTTCACGGCGCCGTCTCGTGCGCCGTGGACGACGGGCGACGCGGTGCGTGGGAAGATACCACCACAGGTCCTCACGCAGACCCTCCTTGGAATAGATGTAGCGATAAATTGTCTCTTGGCAGACCCGCAACTTAGCACCTTCATGGATCATGCGATTGCCGATCTGTTCAGGCGTCCAGCCATTCTTGATGCGCTCAATCACTCGTTTGCATAGATCAGGATATATGATCAGCTTACGGTGCTCGCGCACGTCGATCAGCCTGTATCAAGTGAGCTGCGGCACCGTAGTACCCATCACATTTCGGCATGCTTTCATCGCTGAAATGATTGCGCTTCAACTCACGGAATATCGTCGACCTGCAGCGCTTCAATACGCGCGCCATCTCGTCGACAGGGACCTTTGCATGTCTCCAGCGTTCTATTCTGCGTCGTTCCGTGATACTCAGTTGCTTGTAAACGGCTCCCATACCGATTCCTCCTGCTAGATAAACTACTGTTTTCTAACAAGAGTCGCAGTTGAAGGTAGCGCGCGCCCGGCTACATAGAATTATCGTATAATCAATCTTATGTTAAACTTGCTCCACCCGTCCGTTAGAATGTTTAGCGATTTAGATACCACCTATTCTGCGGTGGTTAGCCCAATATCTCTTTCAGCGAAGCTCCCACCGACGCTTTGCCACGCAAGTCCAATGCGGAATGCAAATCGACCAGATGGCTGCGCATCAGGGCTTCGGCTGCATTACCATCTTTGCTTTCGATTGCATTTATCAAGGCCCCATGTGCATGGCTTTCGCACAGGGCACTTTCCCGTTTCCAGTACAGGGCCACAATCAAAGACGATCGCGCTATAAGTGCTTCAATAAAGTTTGCGATGGTATTTTGATCTGCGATCATCGCGATATGAACGTGAAGCTGTCCAGATAGGTATAGCGCCAGCCCATGGTCACCTTTTGCTGTCGCGGCGTGCTCTTGATCGATATGCGCTTTAAGGAACGCAATGTCTTGTGCAGTTGCCTTCAGCGCAGCGGTGCGTGCGGTGCGCGGTTCAAGCAACTCGCGTGCTTCGAATACTTCTTGTGCTTCTTTTGGTGTGGGTTGCGATACGAAAGCACCGCGATTTCGTTGGATTTCTACCAGCTTGGCATGTGCAAGTGACTGTAGTGCGGTGCGGATAATGGTCCGCGACACACCGTAGACTTCTGCCAACTCATCCTCACCCAGCTTGGTGCCCGGCGCCAAACGATGCTCATGAATAGCGCGCGACAAGGCCGCGGCCACGGTGCCACTCGTTGACGTGCTGCTTGGGGCATCAATCGCAACGGCGTCTGGATTGATCATGGCTAGGTCCTTTGGTTGCGTGTGTGATGTCATGACCGAGCCTTGCCGACAAGGTTGGACACTACAGTTCAAAATCTGAAATAAATTTGTATACAATATTGTGCAAGATATTTGAGCGTTGCGCCCATTGAGCGCCTAATTTTGCGCCGCCGGTCAGAAAATCCGTCAAATTTTGATCCGACTCACTTTCCGACACAGCAATTACTACGTCTTGCTTGAGGTGAATTGGAGCCTGGCATGAGCGATGTAAAACAAGATTTGGAATTGGTTTCCGTCACCAAAAGGTATGGACCAACTGTCGCAGTCGACGCGATCAGCCACCATTTCAAGACCTCCACATACACCTGTTTGTTGGGCCCCTCAGGCTGTGGAAAATCATCAACGCTCCGCATGATTGCGGGGCATGAAACAGTCTCGGACGGTTCTGTTTTACTGGCCGGGCGTGACATTTCGAACCTCCCACCGGCCAAGCGTGGGACGGCGATGATGTTTCAGAACTACGCGCTCTTTCCCCATCTGAGTGTTCTCGACAACGTCTCCTTCAGCCTCAAGATGAAGGGTGTTGACAAGGCCGACCGACGCAAAAAGGCCGGCGAGATGCTGGAGTTGGTCGATCTGACCTCCTTGTCTGACAGACTGCCCGCACAGCTGTCGGGCGGCCAGCAACAACGGGTTGCCTTAGCGCGTGCGTTGATCACACGGCCGCAGGTTTTGCTGCTCGATGAACCCCTGTCCGCGCTTGATCCGTTCTTACGCATCCGGATGCGCAGCGAACTCCGCAAGCTGCAAAAGGAACTCGGTATCAGCTTTTTGCATGTCACCCACGGTCAGGACGAAGCGCTGGCGCTGGCGGATGAAATTGTGGTGATGAACAATGCCACGATTGAACAGGCAGGCTCTGCGCGAGACGTGTTCAACGCCCCAAAAACCAAGTTCGTTGCGCAGTTCATGGGCGGGCACAACGTGATCAATCTGCCCGACGGCGACGTCGCCATCCGCACCGATGCTGTCTCAATGACAACGGTCGAAAACGGCCGGATCGAGGCCAATGTTGTGGCCATCGAATACCAAGGCACCCATGTGTCGATCCTCACCAAAATTGCCGGCGATCAAGAGGTAACAGCCTTGATACCGGACGCGGCGTTCTTCGCCCAACCCCACAATCCCGGAGATCAGGTTGGCCTGCTTTGGGACCAGACAAGTCAACACCAACTGACCGCATAAGCCGCGGCATCTATCACTGAAAAGGAGAGACGAATGACACTTTATACCAAGCGTAATGGCCTGAGCCGTCGCACAATGCTGAAGACCGGCGTTGCCGCAGCAGCAGGAACATTGGCCGCCCCGATGGTCTGGGCGCAATCCAACATCGTTCTGCGCCAAGCAGGAACAGGCGTTTCCGCCTTTAACGAGATTGCGGCAAAAGCCAAAGAAGATCTGGGCATCACCATGGAAATGACGGCGCTGGATTCTGACAGCGTGACACAGCGCGTCGCCACCCAGCCTGACAGCTTTGACATCGCCGACATCGAATACTGGATCTGCAAAAAGGTCTGGCCCACGGGCAATCTGCAAGCGATGGATACATCAAAAATCGCAAACTACGACAAGATCGCCGGCACCTTCCGTTCGGGCAAGCTGACCCCCACCAGCGATATTGCACAGGGCACCGCGCCGCATACTGTCGGCTTTACCTCAGGTGCCAATGGTACGGATTTCGTACAAGAAGAATCCGGTTGGATGACCCTGATCCCGACAATCTATAACGCGGACACGCTGGGCATCCGCCCTGACCTGATTGGCCGTCCTATCACCAAATGGTCCGAGCTGCTGAACCCTGAATTCAAGGGCAAAGCATCTATTCTCGACATTTCCTCCATCGGGATCATGGATATGGCGATGGTCGTGGAATCCATGGGCGAATATAAATACCCCGACAAAGGCAACATGACCAAGGAGGAGATTGACCTGACGCTTGGCATCTTTACCGAAGCCAAGAAGAACGGCCAGTTCCGCGCCTTCTGGAAGTCATTTGACGAAAGCGTCAACCTGATGGCCTCGGGCGAAGTTGTGATCCAGTCCATGTGGTCGCCCGCGATCACGGCTGTGAAATCACAGGGCATTCCTTGTGTCTACCAACCGCTGGAAGAAGGCTATCGCTCGTGGGGCGGCGGCATGGGTTTGGCGGCATCGCTTGAAGGCGCGAAACTGGATGCGGCCTATGAATACATCAACTGGTATCTGTCCGGTTGGGTTGGCGGCTTCTTGATGCGTCAGGGGTATTACTCTGCTGTGCCAGAAACTTCCAAGCTGTTCATGTCCGACGACGAATGGGGCTTTTGGTACGAAGGCAAGGAATCCACGGGCGATATCGTCAGCCCAAGTGGGTCCACCCTTGAGGGTCCAGGTGCCGTGCGCGACGGCGGTTCGTTCATCGACCGCATGGGTGCCGTGGCTTGCTGGAACTCCGTCATGGATGAAAACCAGTACATGGTCCGCAAGTGGAACGAATTCATCGCGGCCTAAGACCTTGCGGGGGCGCTTGACGGTGCCCCCCAACCTCCCTTGGAAGTCAGCCGGAACACATGCAGAAATTTCTCAAAAACAACAGCGTGACAGGCTGGCTTATGGTGTCGCCGCTTGCGGTGGTGCTGTTCTTCTTTCTGGTGCTGCCCATTGTGATGATCCTTGTGGTCAGCTTTTGGCGCGCGACCGAATTCTCGATCATTCCGGCGTTTGAATTCGACAATTACGAATTCCTCTTTGGCTCTCCGGTCACCTACACCGTTTTCATAAACACCTTTAAATATGCGATCCTGACGTGGATGTTCACCTTTGTCATCGGGTTCACCGTCGCCTATTACCTCGCCTTTCACATCCGAAGTTTGACGTGGCAGATCGCGCTGTTCTTACTGTGCACGATCCCGTTCTGGACCTCGAACATCATCCGCATGATCAGCTGGATCCCGTTTCTGGGCCGCAATGGCATTGCGAATTCGACACTGATGTCATGGGGCGTGATAGACGAGCCGCTGGAATGGTTGCTGTTCAGCGACTTTTCAGTCGTGCTGGCCTTTGTGCATATCTACACGCTGTTCATGGTTGTGCCGATTTTCAACACCATGATGCGGATCGACAAAAGCCTGATCGAGGCCGCCCGCGACGGCGGTGCCAATGGTGCCCAAATCCTGTGGAACGTGATCCTGCCACTGACCAAGCCGGGCATCATGATCGGCACGATCTTTGTGGTGACGCTGGTGATGGGAGATTTCTTTACCGTGCGGATCATGTCGGGCAGCCAGTCGGCCAATGTGGGGCGGCTGATTTCGAACGACATTTCCTTGCTGCAATATCCCAGCGCCTCTGCCACCGCGATCGTGCTGCTGCTGACGGTGTTGATCACCATCGGCATCCTGCTGCGGTTCGTCGACATCCGAAAGGAGCTTTGACATGGAGCCGCGCTCAAGATCATTCTACGTCCTAACCGCGTTCTTCGTTCTTTTCGTTATCTTCCTCTATGGTCCCACAATCACCATCGGCATTCTGTCGTTCCAGGGCCCTGGCGGCGGCTTGACTTTCCCAATGCGTGGGGTGTCGATGTATTGGTTCTTCGACCTGTTTGAACAGCAGGCTGTGGGCGACATCTGGGGCAGTTTCAGGCGCAGTATCATCTTGGGCTTTATGGTCATGGTGACCACTATTGTCGTGTCGGTGATGGGCGGGTTGGCCTTTCGCAAGAAGTTCCCCGGCTCCACCATCCTGTTTTATCTGATCATCACGGCGCTGGTGATCCCGTCGATCCTGATCTCGCTGGGTGTCGGCTTGCTGTTCTCTCAGGCGGGGATCAATGTGCATTGGGCGACCTCTGGCTTTGGCGCGCAGCTGACGTGGACGCTGCCCTTTGGATTGCTGATCATGTTCGCGGTCTTTAACCGTTTTGACAAAAGCTATGAAGAAGCCGCGCGCGATCAAGGGGCCACCGCATGGCAAACCATCCGTTTTGTGGTGCTGCCGATTATCGCCCCTTCGCTGATTGGTGTGGCCCTGTTCGGCTTCACGCTCAGCTATGATGAATTCGCCCGCACCTTGCTGACCTCGGGCAGCCGCAACACCCTGCCACTTGAGATTTACGGGATGACCACCAATGTCACCTCGCCTGTGCTGTATGCGCTGGGGACACTGACCACGATCTTTTCGCTGGTCATTATCGGCATCTTCCTGACCATCGCGGTCATCATGAACCGACGCCGCGCAGCCAAAGGCAATGACGCAGGCAAGGGCTTGGTATGATTGTCATCATTAACCCCAACAGCACCGTGTCGATGACAGAGGCCATGCTGGTAACGGCGCGCAGCGCCTGCCCCGATGCTCACATCGAAGCATGGACGTCCCGAGACGGACCGCCCGCCATCCAAGGTCCTGAAGACGGCGAGGCCTGCGTACCGCCGTTGTTAAAACTGGTTGCCAAAGCCTCTGAACGGGGCGCGCGGGCGATCATCATCGGCTGTTTTGACGACACGGGGTTGACCGAGGCGCGCGGCACCGCCAGCTGCCCCGTCATCGGGATTGGCCAAGCCGCCTATCATCTGGCCGTCCTCGCTGGTGCGCGGTTTTCGGTTGTCACGACCTTGGCCGTCTCATCCCCGATCCTTGAGCAGAACATCAAAAACTATGGGCTGGGTGGTAGCCTTGCCCAAGTTCGCGCCTCGGGCGTGCCCGTGCTGGACTTGGAAACAAGCGTTGAAGCGTCTGCCGACCGCGTGCTGGCCGAGATTGCCAACGCCCAAACCCAAGACGACATCCAATCCGTCGTGCTGGGCTGTGCTGGCATGTCACATATTCCCGCACGTGCCGGCTCTGAAATAACCGTTCGTCTGATCGACGGTGTCAAAGCTGCCGTGCAGATCGGAGCCTTGTTATGATCGACGATCCCCTTGCCAATGCCTGCGCGATCGTTACGGCCTATCTTGAACGCTCTATGGTGCCAGACCCCGAAGGCGCGGCGGCGTTTGTCTCACCGGAGTTGCAAATTACCTTCACTGGCGGACGGCAATTCACTGCGCCCGCCCAAACTGCAGCCTTTAACGCCAAACGCTACGCTTGGGTAAAAAAGCGGCCTTTACGGATGGATCCCGTGCTGGACCCTGAAACCGGAGAAGTGCGCGTCTATAGCACGGGCCACCTTTATGGCGTGTGGCCTGACGGCACACCATTCGATGGCAACCGCTATATGGACACCTTCGTGCTGCGCGACGGTCTGATCGTGGAAACCCATGTCTGGAATGACAGCGCTGAATGGCTATTGGAGCGCGCGGGACTCGCCGAGGCTCCGCTGTGACGCTCAGCGTCCATAACCGCTATGACTATGCGCCGATCACCCAGCGCCCCTCTTTTGTGTGGCCACAGGGCAAGGGGCTTGCAGTCTATCTAGGTATCAACCTTGAACACTTTGCCTTTGGCGAGGGGTTAGGGGCAGAGCTGGCCCCCGGTGGCCCGCAACCCGATGTGCTGAACTATGCATGGCGCGACTATGGTAACCGCGTTGGCGCGTGGCGTATGCTTGATATGATGGATGCTCTCGATCTGCCAGCCACTGTTTTGGTCAACTCAGAGGTTTCCAGTTATGCCCCTTCCCTGATCTCAGCACACCGCGCGCGTGGCGATGAGATTGCAGCCCATGGGCGCAGCAATTCAGAGCGTCAAAGCACGCTGAGTGAGGCCGAAGAAACCGCCCTGATCGCCGAGGCCACGGCTGTCATTACCACCGCTGAAGGACAGCCTCCTGCGGGCTGGCTCAGCCCTTGGATTGCAGAAAGCCGGATCACGCCAGACCTGCTGCAAGAGGCCGGATACAGCTATACTTTGAACTGGTGCATGGACGATCAACCCGTCTGGATGCGCACGCGCAGCGGGCCGCTTTTGTCTGTGCCGTATCCGCAAGAGGTCAACGACATTCCCGCCATCATCGCGCGCAAGGATGGGCCGGCAGACTTCGCTGCCCTGATCACCGACAGTTTTGACGAGATGCTGGATCAGGCCACACAGCAACCTTTGGTCATGGGGATTGCCTTGCATCCCTACATCGTCGGCCAACCCGCCCGGCTGCGTCATCTGCGCCAAGCGCTGCGCCATGTCTGCGCTCGTCGTTCCGATATCTGGCTGACCACTGCTGGCAATATTGCACAGGCTTTTGCTGCCCAAGTGTCAGCCCCAGACCGGAGACCGAATGATGCGTAAACTGATCACCGCCGCCGCCCAAATGGGGCCCATCGCGAAATTGGAAACCCGAGCCGATACGGTGGGCCGCCTGCTTGAGATGATGCGCGAGGCAAAGGGGCGTGGCTGTGAATTAGTCGTTTTCACCGAACTTGCGCTCACCACCTTTTTCCCCCGCTGGATGATCGAGGATGAGGCAGAGCTGGACAGCTACTACGAGACTGAAATGCCAAGTGCGGCCACGCAACCGCTGTTTGATGAGGCCAAAAAGCTGGGGATCGGGTTCTATCTTGGCTATGCAGAACTGCGGGTAGAGAACGGCGTAAAGCGGCGTTTCAACACCTCGATCCTTGTGAACCAAAAGGCGCAGATCATCAGTACCTACCGCAAGGTCCATTTGCCCGGACATTCTGAACCACAGCCTGGCCGTGATTTTCAACACCTTGAGAAGCGGTATTTCGAACCGGGGGATCTGGGATTTCCGGTGGTCAAAGGGTTTGGCGGCAACATGGGCATGGCAATTTGCAATGACCGGCGATGGCCTGAAACCTACCGTGTGATGGGGCTGCAGGACGTTGAGATGGTCATGCTGGGCTATAACACGCCCTTTGGACATGTGGGCGAACAGGCGATGGACAGCCTGACGCTGTTTCACAATCACCTCTCGATGCAGGCGGGGGCCTATCAGAACGCCACATGGGTCGTGGGCACCGCTAAATGCGGCAATGAAGAAGGCTCCAAAATGGGCGGGCAAAGCGTGATTATCGCGCCGTCGGGTGAGATTGTGGCACAGGCCGTGACCGTGGAGGACGAGGTCATCACCGCCGCCTGCGATCTGGATTTGGGCAAGCGCTACAAAGAAACGGTCTTTGATTTCGCGGCCCACCGCCGCCCCGAACACTACGGTCTTATTGTTGAGCGCACCGGCGCCATCCCCCCGAAGAGCTGAGGAAAAACATGTCAAAAGTCATCAAAGGCGGCACCATTGTCACCGCTGACCGCACTTATACCGCAGATATCTTGATTGAAGGTGAGGTCATCACCGAGATCGGCCCTGACTTGAGCGGAGATACCGTTATTGACGCCACGGGCTGTTTTATCATGCCCGGCGGCATCGACCCCCATACGCATCTGGAAATGCCGTTCATGGGCACGTGCACCGCCGAGACATGGGAAAGCGGCACCTTTGCTGCGGCTTCTGGCGGGACCACGATGGTTGTCGATTACATCATCCCCGGCGACGACGGGATCCTGCCCGCCTTGGATGAATGGGCTGAACGTGCTGCGCGCCAAGCGTCTTGTGACTACAGCTTTCACATGGCCATCACCGGTTGGTCGGAACAGATATTTAACGACATGGCCACTGTGGTTGATCGCGGCGTGAACAGCTTTAAACACTTCATGGCCTACAAGGGCGCATTGATGGTGAACGACGACGAAATGTTTGCGTCCTTCTCGCGCTGTGCGGCTTTGGGGGCACTGCCTTTTGTGCACGCTGAAAACGGCGATCTGGTCGCGTCATTGCAGCAGAAATTTCTGGCCGAGGGCAACAGCGGACCAGAGGCACATGCCTTTTCACGCCCCGCTTCTGTCGAGGGGGAAGCGACGAACCGCGCCATCACAATCGCCGACAACGCGGGCGTTCCGGTCTATATCGTTCACACCAGCAGTGAAGATGCGCATGAAGCGATCCGGCGCGCGCGCCAGAACGGCCAGCGGGTCTGGGGCGAGCCGTTGATCCAACATTTGTTGCTGGATGAGAGCGAATACGCGAACCCCGATTGGGATCATGCCGCACAGCGCGTTATGTCCCCCCCCTTCCGCGACAAGAAACACCAAGATGGGCTTTGGGCGGGCTTGGCTGCGGGATCTTTGCAGGTCGTGGCGACGGACCATTGCGCCTTTACGACAGAACAAAAGCGAATGGGGATTGGTGACTTTACCCAAATTCCAAACGGCACCGGCGGCCTTGAGGACCGCATGTCCTTGCTGTGGACTCACGGCGTTGTGACGGGTCGGCTGACGATGAATGAATTTGTGGCACTAACCTCGACCAACATTGCCAAGATTCTGAATATATATCCCCGCAAAGGGGCTGTGTTGGTTGGCGCGGATGCCGACCTTGTTGTTTGGGATCCAAAGGCCAGCAAGACGATTAGCGCCAAGACCCAGAAATCCGCCATCGATTACAACGTCTTTGAAGGGTTCGATGTGACAGGCATGCCGCGCTTTACGTTATCACGCGGCGACGTGGTTTGGGACGCTGGTGCTGGCAGTCAGGCGCAACCGGGCCGTGGCAAGTTCATTGAACGCCCCGCATTTCCGCCCACCAGCCAAGCACTCTCTGTTTGGAAGGAATTGATCGCGCCGCGCCCCGTTGCACGTGACCCGAAACATATGCCCATCGGCGTTTAACGCCCCTTAGGAGATCCCAAAATGACTAAGAAAATCATGTGTGCCATTGGCACTGACATCGACTCTGTTGCAGGCTGGATCGGGTCGTATGGCGGCGGTGATAGCCCCTCCGACATCCAACGCGGCATCTTTGCCACCGAAGTGGGTATTCCCCGCCTGCTGCGTATGTTCAAGAAATACGACATGCAGACCAGTTTTTTCATCCCCGGTCACAGCCTTGAGACCTTTCCGAAGGAAATGCAGATGATCGTCGATGCGGGCCATGAGGTTGGCGCGCATGGCTACATGCATGAAAACCCCGTCGCGATGACGCCGACCCAAGAAGAGGACGTGCTGGTCAAATCAATTGAGCTGATTGAAAAACTGACTGGCAAGGTGCCCACCGGCTATGTTGCCCCGTGGTGGGAGATGTCGAATTCTACAGCCGCCTTGCTGCAAAAATACAACTTTTCCTACGATCATAGCCAAGGATATCGCGACTTTCAGCCTTTCTATGCCCGCACGGGTGATGAATGGAATGTGATCGACTATACAAAGACAGCCGCCGATTGGATGCATCCGCTGGAACACGGTCACGAGATCGATTTGGTGGATATCGCCGCCAATTGGTATGTCGATGATTTGCCGCCCATGATGTTCATCAAAAATTCGCCCAACAGCCACGGTTTTGTGAACCCCCGCGATATTGAGCAATTGTGGAAAGATCAATTCGACTGGGTCTACCGCGAGATGGATTACGCGGTGTTTGCGATAACTATCCACCCCGATGTGTCCGGTCGTCCGCAGGTTCTGCTGATGCTGGAGCGGCTGATCGAATACATAAATGGCCATGAAGGGTGCGAGTGGATGACGTTTGACAGCATCGCCAACGATTTCCGTGCGCGGTTCCCGTTCGAGGGCGACGCCCGCCCAGAGGTGATCTGATGTGCAGCGCCTGCGGTTTCCCAGCGGCCCCCGGCCATTGGACCGAAGCAGGAACCGCAACACCACATGAGCGCCTGCGCGAACGGTTTCGCCGCGTGCAGGTTCTGAATGAGGTACTTCAGGGGTCGGGCATCAAAACCCATGATGGCGGGGTCATTCCCGGTATTCAGGTGATCTCTGCTGGCGGCGGCCAAACCATCGTGCCCAACCTTGAGGCGCTGTGGAGCGAGTTTGAAAAACGCAGCGGACGCGTCTTTGACCCGCTGGAGTTATGAAGGAAGCGACCGAGGGTCGTCTTCGTCTCACAATTCTGGGCGGTTTCCTTGGGTCTGGCAAGACGACTTGGCTGCGCCATCACCTGCATGAACGGGCATTTGGACGCGTACATGTAATCGTGAACGAAGCAGCGGCGGCCCCGGTTGATGATGCACTGCTCAGCGCTGCGGACCGCCTGACCCTTTTAGCGGGAGCCTGCGTCTGTTGCACAGGCCAGAGCGATTTCCTTCGAGTTCTACTGGGCCTATGCGATGACCGCTCCGGTTTGGCAGATCCCAGCATGCGCGTGGAAAATATCGTGCTGGAAACCAGCGGCCTTGCTGACCCCGCAGCTATATTAGCCATGATACAGGCACATCCGGTCTTGGTACGTCAGATCGTTGTCGTTGAAACAATCGTCATTGTTGATGCGCTAAACGCCAGAACACAGATGGAGCAAGAGGTGCTTTGCCGACAGCAAATAGAAGCAGCTGACCGATTGATCCTGACCAAAACTGATCTTGCCGCCCCAAAAGACTTGGCCCGATTGGGCGCCACATTGAGAGCCATTGCACCCGGTGCCACCTTATCCGCCGCACGCTTTGGCAGCCCCTTGGGCCTTAAAGACCCGTGGTCCGATGATGAGCCCTTTGCCTTGCCTGAGATTTCTGAACACGACAGCAGCCCGATCAACGCCTGCCAGCTTGACCTTGGCGACACGCCGGATTGGACTGCTTTTACTGTGTGGCTCTCCGCCCTACTCTATGCGCGCGGTGATCAGATTGTTCGGGTTAAAGGTGTTGTGGTCACGCCCGCAGGCAGGCTCTTGCTGCAAACTGTACGCCGCTCGGTTCAATCACCGGAGATCTTGCCGGAAAGTGCTACACCCGTTGAGGGCGACAACACCATCGCCGTGATTGGCCGCGGTTTTTCCCAAGACCAGCTTGCCGCTTCCTTCAATCATTTCTCGGCTTGAGCGAACAACCGACGTGCGACATCTGCGCAGATCAATCCGTCCGCAACATCTGCTGCAATCGCCTCGCGCGGGCGCAGCGCTGCGTCGCCATACCCCCCACCACACGGGCCAAGAGACACCAGTCTGTCACCAGCTTTCACTTTGAAATAGGGTACTTTGGACGGCAACATCTGCTCCGTTCCGTCCGAACGTATCAAGGTCAAAGAGGCCACATGCCCATCTGCACCGCCGTCAAACCCCCAAGGTTCAAAGGCATGCCCGTCACCTTCCAGCGAAAAGCCCGCATCTTCCAGAAATGTGAACTCCCTGATCGCACCAATGCCACCGCGCCACTGGCCTGCGGCCATGGCGTCTTCGCGCAGCTCATAGCGTTCAACCCGCAGCGGGATATGCGATTCAATATCTTCAACCGGATTATTGCGGGTGTTTGCATACAGCGTATCGACGGCGTCCATCCCGTCCATGCCAAACCGCCCACCATAGCTGCCTTCCATGATCTCCATATGTACCCAATGGTTGCCCGCCTTAAGGCCCGATATCGCGACAACGCGCAGGTTCCCGATGCCGGCAGAGACCTGTTGCGGCACAACTTGGGCAAAGGCACGCATCACGGTGTCGGCCAATTGGTTCCCAGAACAGAACCGCGCGATGACGGGGGCGGGAAAGATCGGATTGGCAAGGCAACCTTTGGGTGCCACGATTTCAATCGGGCGGGTCAGGCCTGAGTTTTGCGGGATATTGCCGTAGCTCACCGTGTCCAGCAGGATCGACCGGATCGTGAGCCAGACCGCGCAATCGACCGTCCCAATCAGGGGCATGTTGATCGGTTTGTCGGGCAGTTGTGGCGCGGTGCCTGTCAAATCGACGGTCAACGCATCGCCGCGCACTTTCAACGTCACGACCAACGGCAGTTTGCTGCGTGATGGATCGGGATCATCCAAAAATCCGTCAAGATAAGTCGTTGCACTATAATCCCCGTCGGGTAGATCGCGGATCGCACTGCGCATCAGGCGTTCGGAATAATCCATTAGATCGTGGAAAGCGGCCATCGTCTGCTCTAACCCGTGGTGGCCGACCAGCTCAAGGAAACGGGCAGCACCAATGCGCGCAGACTCAATCTGTGCTTCCATGTCACCGACAACCAAATCTTGGGCACGAATGTTTGCCCGCAGGATGTGCCAGACGGCTTCGTTCTTGACCCCCCTATCATAGACTTTGATCGCCTTGAATTGCAGCCCTTCGGCATAGGTATCAACCGCGTCTACAATCCCGCAACTGCCCGGTGACAGCGCCCCGATATCAAGGTGATGGGCCGTGGTGACGGACCAGCCGATCAGCTCCTCCGCCAAGAAGACCGGCACACAGAACGCGACGTCCGGCCCATGACTGGCCCCGCCATAAGGATCGTTGTGCATGATCACATCACCGATCCTGGCCGGATCACCGCGTTCCTTGAGCACTTCAAGAACGTTACGCACATAGCCCGGAATGGGCCCAGATTGCAGGGGCGTGGACATCTTGCATTCACACATCTGCAGGCCGTCCGCGTCTGTGAGGGCCGCGCCAAAATCCTCGGACTCGCGGATAATGGATGAATAGGACATCCGCATCAGCTTATGACCCATCTCAACCGCGATGTTCTCAAGTCCACCTTGGATGACAGCGGCGGTCACAGGATCTATGCGGGTCATGGCTGGCTCTCCAATGTGATGATGATACTTCCCGATGCGTGCACAAAGGCTGTGGCCTTGGAGGGCACGACAGTTGTGCTGTCTTTTTGCAAAAGGATGGCTGGGCCGTTGATCGGTGTACCGACCGGCAAAGCATCCCGCCTATAGACGCTTGTCTCAAAGGTTTTGAGAATGCCAGCCTCTCTGAAAACGCTCTCACGTGTATACAAAAACGCGGTTTCAAGGCTACCGCCTTCAAGGCGTGGCATGTGTTCAAGCTTGGGCATGTGCCCCACGGCTGTGACGCGCAAATTCACCAGCTCGATAGGGCTATCTTCAAAGGCGTGGCCGTATTCTGCGGCGTGGATGCCATGGAACATGTTCCACACATCCGCAATGGCAACCGCGTCTATCAGACCTGCTGCGAATGGCACCTTCAATTCATATCCCTGCCCAACATACCGCAGATCGCCTGACCGTTGAAACGCAACATCATTCCCTTCGACACCGTCTTGCGCAAAACGCGCCATCAGATCGGCCTCCATCGCGCTAAAATCAGCATTGATCCAATCCAGATCACACGACGTTGACACCTGAAACTGCGTGCGGATCGCGTCGTATTTGAGGTCCGCTGTTAAGAGCCCCATGGCAGAGGTTATGCCGGGATAGGGCGGAATGATGACTTCGGGAATTTGCAACATCATGGCTACTTCGGCACCGTGCAGCGGCCCTGCCCCACCCATTGCAACAAGCGCAAAACCGCGTGGGTCGATGCCTTTCTGCACAGTGCGAGACCGAATTGCGTTGGCCATATTGGCATTCAATATTGTCAGGACCCCTTCGGCTGCCGCCAGCTTCTCGATCCCCAGATCGCTTGCGAGCTGGCCGATCACTGCGTCAGAAGCGGCCGCGTCCAACCCCATCTCACCGCCGAGAAAGTCGCCAGGCTCCAGCCGTCCCAACACCAAATTGGCGTCCGTCACAGTGGGTTGCGTCCCGCCCTTGCCGTAAGCTGCAGGTCCGGGCACGGCACCGGCGCTTTGTGGTCCGACGCGAAACGCCCCACCTTTATCCACATAGGCGATTGACCCGCCACCCGCACCGATGGTGTGAATATCCAGCATCGGCATCAGCAATGGGAACCCCGCGATAGACGTAGAGCGGGCATCGGTTTGCGCAAATGTCCCGTCCACGGCGATGCCGATATCCGCAGAGGTGCCCCCGATATCAAAGGTGATCAGCCGTGTGCGTCCACATTGCGCACCGATCCATCCACCACCAAGAACCCCCGCCGCAAGACCGGACATCAGGGTAAGAGCCGGATTTTCGGTCACCATCCTTGGCGTCGCAACACCACCGTTCGAGGCCATGATCCGCAGGTCTCCTTTTACACCCATGCGGCGCAGAGCCTCACCTAGACCGGAGATATAACTGCCCATCTTGGGGCCCACAAAGGCCGCCAAAGCCGCTGTAGTAAATCGTTCAAATTCGCGAAACTGGGGAGAGATCTCTGCTGACGTGGTTACAAAGGCATCGGGCATGACGTCTTGCACAATCGCTTTGGCGCGCAATTCATGGGTGGGGTTGAGGTAAGAAAACAGGAAACAGATCGCAACTGCGTCAACACCCGCGTCAAACAATTGCTCTGCAGCGGTGCGCACCTCTACCTCATTCAGGGGCACCAGTTCTGCGCCAGTTGGCGGGGTCACCCGCCCAGCCACAGTCTTACGGTAACGTCGTGCAATCAGCGGGCGGTTTTGCCACGGCAGTTCCTGCATGATCGAATAATGCTCAACCCGTTGGTGGCGCCCGATGTGCAGCACATCACGAAAGCCTTCGTTCGTGATCATTCCTGCCCGCGCGCCTTTGCCCTCCAGCACCGCATTTGTCGCGGTCGTGGTGCCGTGAAACACGTGGTCGATGTCCTCAGGTTGGAAGCCATTCAAATCACAGATCGCATTGATGCCCTCGATGACGCCACGGGAGGGATCGTCGGGCGTTGTTGGAACCTTGTGTATCCCCAGATCTCCAGTGTCGGGGTCAAAAAAGATCAGGTCGGTAAATGTCCCTCCGACGTCAACGCCAATTGTCTTCATGTTAGCTCCCCCGCTGCGTTGCTTTACATAATCTGAGGGCCAAGCGCGTCAATTGCCTAGTCTGCACCATATAAACTCAGGCAAGGTGCCATTGTTGTGCCGACACACATGGCAACAAGCAGCGGTCTGCCCATTTTTTGGGCGGTTCGAATGAATGTAAAGCGGTCCGCTTTCGCAAACCTGTTCTCTTGGGCTGGACATATTCACAATAGCGTAATGATAGAGCCGCAAACATCAATCGAACGCCCGACTGGTTTCGAGCAGTGCGTCATGCCTCAAGACTCCATTGACTGAAAGGGAACCCAATGCGCGCGGTAGTTTTTGAAACACCCGATGGACGACCAGAATCAACGGTGATCAAGGACGTTCCCGCGCCCACCTCGTTTCTTGGCCAAGTCGTCGTCCAAGTTGCCTACGCCGGATTGAACTATGCCGATCTAATGATGCGCAGCGGCATTTACCCCCATCCTAAAGGTTATCCACTGGTCGCGGGGCTTGAGCTGGCTGGCACAGTGTCGCAGATCGGGCCAGATGTGACCGGTATTGCCATAGGGGACCGGGTCGCAGCTTTCAGCGAGGACGCCGGTTCCTTTGCAGAGTATTGCGCGGTTCCGACCGAGCGGTTGATCAAACTGCCGCAAGGTATCGGATTTGATGTCGGTGCGGCGTTTTATGTGCAGGCCATGACCGCTTGGAACCTGCTCCATACGGTAAGCAAGACACAGCCGGGTGATACCGTTCTTATCCATGCGATTGGCGGCGGCGTTGGGCTGTATCTGACGCAACTGGCCAAAGCCGCCGGCGCGCAGGTGATCGGAACCGTTGGCACTGCAGGCAAAGAAAAACGTGCGCTGGATTTTGGGGCGGACCTTGTCATTAACAGGAGCAAAGAGGATTTTGTTGAAGCCGTCGCGGATTTTACCAAAGGGCGCGGCGTCGACAAAGTTATTGATTCCACAGGCGCTTCTATCCTCGATCGCAGCTTTGAAACTATCCGCCCGCTTGGGCATGTCGTCAGCTATGGTGAGGCTGAAGGGAAACCCTTTGCGAACCTCTGGGAACAATTGGTCAAAAAATCACTGACATTTACCCGCATGCATTTGGGCCACATGGACTATGGGTCTGAGGATTGGATGCGGGGGTCTAGGTCGGTGCTCGACATGATTATGGACGGAACGCTGATTTGCCCGATTGAGGGAACGCACGCCCTCGACGATGTTAACGATATGTTCGCGGCCCTTGCCTCCCGCCAACTCGCGGGAAAGGTGATTCTTAAGATCAGGTAAAGACCGATAGTGTGCCGTGTTAGGCACCTACATCCTTGCCCAGACCCAAAGAGTGCATTCGGAAAGGTTCTGTCGCAAACTTTTAGAATATGGGCCTGCTTGGTAATCTGTGGTAGACGCCGCCTTTTGAATTCGAGGGTGAGCATCAAAACGTGACGATTGATTTCAAAGGCAGCCACTATCCCAGATCCGTGATCCTGTACGCTGTGTTTTTCTATGTACGATATGCCGTTTCGTATCGTGATCTGGAGGAGATTATGGCGGAACGTGGGGCCGAAGTTGACCATGCAACGCTGAACCGTTGGGTGATAAAGTTCTCCCCCTTGATTGCGATGGAAGCGCACAAACGAAAGCGAAAGACTGCTGTATCCTGGCGCATGGATGAAACTTATATCAAGGTGAAAGGCAAGTGGACGTATTATTACCGAGCCATCGACAAGTTCGGGAAAACCCTTGATTTTATGCTTTCGGAGCACCGGGATGAGGCTGCAGCAACGGCGTTTTTTGCACGCACAATCGGCAACAACGGCTTCCCCGACAGAGTTGTAATCGACAAAAGTGGGGCAAATCTCGCAGGGCTGCACAACATGAATTGCCTACTGATTTTGAACGGGTGGTTTTGGCTGATCGAAATCCTGCAGGTCAAATATCTGAACAAAATCATTGAGCAGGACCACCGGTTCATCAAGAAACTGACAATCCGCATTCCAGCAATTCGCCGCCCTCGCTGGATAACTGTGTCTAGCGTCAGCTATGAATCCGCTATTTGCCAAACTTTGCAACAGAACCCCCGCGAGCCAGTCCAACCAACCGCGAAAACTTTGCGACAGAACCCTGGTGGGCTGCTCAAATTTGGAAACGGGTATTGTTTATGATCGACTATGGTTCTTTCCACGGCGACACTGAACACGTGTTGTAGTCTTAATGAAACCAGCGCAGGATTTGCCAATGTATCGAACTGTTCGTCGCCTGACTTCAGTACTGATTTGCGCCATCGCGATTTTGGTGTGCTTGCCTGCTTGGTCCCAGTCGACCATTCAAAATTATTTTGGTACTGCTCCATCGGTGCCGATATGGAGCATATTCGATGATGGCGCCAATCCGAATTCGATTGGTTTTGATCTCAGCGGCAATCGGGTGCTGCGGGGAGCTATGCGTGGCGTTTCTGTCTTTGGCGCGGCTGACGGCGCGCATATTGCCAGTCTCGGTGCCGGCGCGTTCAGCCGTAGTTTTTCGAATGCAGTCCTATCAGATGACGGAGAAAGTGTTCACTTGGTGGTTGTTGTGGATGGTCAAAACCAGTTCTTTGAAACACGTCGTCTGAATGGCATCGGTGGACCTGACCTGTCTTCAGACATGCTGCCGCTTTTTCCGAATAATCACATCTCGTTCAATGCGGTGGATCGCAGTCACCGCGTTCATCTTTTTGGGGCAAAGTACCAGACTGCACATGTCGTTTATTCTGAAACAAAACAGGTGCTCGAAATTGCGTCTGATTTTGGAACTGCCAGCGGGGCCCCTCTCAGTTCGGGTGAATTTGCTCTGGTCGTGCGTGATGGGCTGGCGATCTATGATCAAACCGGATCCGAAATCAACCGCATTGCTGGTGGTGAGGTGTTCATGCCGGGTCAGGTGGCTGTGTCCGACGATGAGCGTTTGATGGCGGTTGAAGGATACCGTGACGATGAATTTAATGAGGTCATAAGAGTTTATGATCTTTACGCCGGACAGGTGGCGTATGACCTGTATCTTCCTGAACCAGACAAGCGGCAGTATATCGCAGGCCTGCGTTTTTCGGATGCAGGATTGGTTGTAGCGCTTGTGGATTATACCGATCGGGAGGATCAGGTATTGCGCGTATTTCGTTTGTTTCCGTCACGCGATGCCGAACTTTTGAGTAGCGTTGATTTGGGGAAAGACGGAACCTTGGCCGCGCTAAATGGAGACGCGACAAGGTTGGCGGTGACTTGGTTTAGTGGCCGGACAGAGCTGTTCGCGCTTGATAAACAACCTCAAACTGAGCCGCAAAACCCAACCCCACCAACGACGACACTGATACCGCGATTGGTTGCGGGGCTGGGACACCCTGACCAAATTTCGGACGTTGTTATTTCGTCTGACGGGCGTCTGATGGCCACTGCAGGCGACAATGGTGTTGTTTGGCTTTGGGATATGCAAACCAACCGCGCAATCAACGGACTGCTTGTGGCAGATTATGGGTCCACGCTGCTTTTTTCTGAGGATAGTCGATATCTCTACGTCGTAGATTCTCAGAGTTTTTATCAGTTCGAAACAGTGTCTGGCGATCTTGTTCATAGGTCTGATTTTCTGAGCGGCCGCCCAATCTTCTTTCAAGCGGATGCCAATGCCGAGGGGTTCTTTTCTTGCACTAACCGTCGTTGCTCGGGCTTTAGTGCACAGTCCGGAACGTGGCCGGAATTGATCGACACGCCATGGCGCCACTTTTCTCAAGCGCTCATGTGCGACGGTCAGTTTGTCCTGCGGAAAACGGAAGGGAACCGTTCGCAGATTGCTTTCTTGTCCCTCGGGGCAGAGCGGCAAGCGCGTATGATCTCGGTTGATCTGCCTGTTTCGTACGCCGCCTGTGCAAAAGACGGTGCCCTTTATTTGGGTACAGAAGATGGCTGGCTGCACAAAATCGCGTCGGATGGTAACGTTCTTTCCAAAATTGAACTGGGTGAATACGCAATTCGCGGCATTACCCAATTGCATGACGGCGCGGTTTTAGTGGCGATGAACGGGATTGGATACGTTGGCCGCAAGGATGTTCCGGCGCAATTATTCGTGCTCTCGCCCCACACCTTGTCAGTACAAAGACAAGCGGAGTTTTCAGGTGGACAGAATGGGACGGGTGCGCATGTTGAACATTTGGTTTTGTCACGCGACGGGAAGTTCGCAGTTACAACCACGCAAGCAGCGATGGCGTCCCCTGGCATTATGACCCGGTGGTCTGTGCCCGATTTGGTTCCCCGCGCAGGCCCCGCAACGACGATGCGCGTGCCGCAGAGCGTTCAGTTTAGCTCGAATGGCAAAAGTTTGGCGGTGACTTTTCGGGACGCTACCGCACTTTGGTCATTGGAAACCGGGCGGGTAACAAAGCATGTGTCACACGGTTTTATGAGCCGCGTTTTTTTGACCGAAGACGGCATTTCCTCAAAAGGCCCCAACAACGGTCCTCTTCCAGAGCAATACCGCCGCAGTTTCGAAGAGGGCCCTCTGCCGGTTCGCGTTCCCGGCTATGGGTTGGACGCGGATAAGAGCATGCTACTCAGGATTGGTGAGGATGACACGGCAGTTCTAATGTCTGAAGACGGGTCCAAGCAGGCTACGCTGTCACTTTCGGGAATTGATCCATTAGCTGCTGTCGCGTCTTCTGACTTGTCGAGCATTGTCGCGACGGGAATTGTTAGCAAAACTTTGCTGTGGAATGCCGCAACTGGCAAAAGTCAATTACTTGATGCGCGGATCGTGGGGAGGATGGGCGTCGCCTTTTCGCCGGATGGCACATTGGTCGCCTTGGCCGAAAGGACCGGATTTGTCTCGTTGTGGAAGATACAAACAGGCGAGCTTTTGGTCAGATTGGTCTCGATGCGGGATGGTGGATGGGCGGTCGCAAGCCCTGAAGGGCGATACGATGCCACCGATCCAGGGAATGTGGTGGGCCTGAGCTGGGTTCTGCCGGATGCCCCCCTCAGCCCCGAACCTGTTGAGACTTACTATCTGGACTACTATGAACCGCGCCTTCTGAGCCGCAAGGTGCTGGCTGAAGCATTCCCAGCGGTTCCGCTGCCATCAGAACGCAATCGCGTCACACCCGATATCCGGATAGCGAAAATCAGACCTTTGGGTGCAGATGCAGACGGGATTGCGCGCGTCGCGGTCGATATTGAACTGACGCAGAGATATCGTAACGGCGTCGCAAGCGGCATTGGCAGCGTCAAACTTTTCCGCGATGGGCAATTGGTCGGATCGTCATCGACAAATAGTTTCGATGGAACCGACATCATTACGGTGCAGTTCAACGGTATTCGTCTGCCGCCAGATCAATCGGTATTTGTGTTTTCGACTTACGCCTTCAACAATGACAGGATCAAAAGCGAAACTGAGGCCCGCTTGTTTGAAAGTCTGGGTCAGGAAACTGAAACACAGCGGCAGGCCTATGTCATCGCCGTCGGGGTAAATGCTTATGCGAACCCCTCGTGGAATTTGAGCTATGCGGCCTCGGATGCCGAGGCAAATACCCAGCTGATCTCGCAAGGGCTTGAGGCCAGTGGAGATTTCGAAAAAATTCACAGAATCGCGTTGATTTCACGCGATGATGGCCAACCTCAGCTGGCACGGCGCGACGTTATTGAGGCTGTGTTACGAAGGATCGCGGGACTGCCCCTGCCGGATGACCTGCCTCAAGACGTTTTAGAAATTGCCATGACGTTTCCACCGGCGCGCCCACAGGATCTTGTCTATCTGGCTCTGGCTGGTCATGGGCTTGCCACTCAGGACGGGCAATTTCATTTCTTTACCCAAGAGTTTGGCGCAGGCACCACGGGTCGGATGATCGATGACACGACGCTGAATAACACCCTCAATAGCGACCGTCTGGCAGACCTTCTAATGCAGATCGATGTGCGTGATATGCTATTGGTGATTGATGCCTGCAACTCGGCTGCGTCGGTAGAAGGAGGCGGTTTCAAACCCGGCCCTATGGGAAGCCGCGGATTGGGGCAGCTGGCTTATGACAAATCGATGCGGGTTCTGGCAGCCAGTCAATCTGAGGAACTGGCGCTTGAAAGTGACCAGTTGCTGCACGGGGCACTAAGCTATGCAATGCTGCGGGAAGGTTTGGAAGCAGAGCATGCCGACCGCGCACCAAAGGACGGTGCCACCAGCTTTTCCGAATTATTTGAATTTACAACACAACGCGTGCCGCTGCTTTACAGCGAATTGCAAACAGGCGGGTTCGTTCCGCTTGCCCGTGGTTCTTTTTCGCTTGTCGAAAGTGACGATGCAGATTTGCTGCAAGTGCAACGTCCGGCGCTGTTTGATTTTCGCCGCATCTCCAGTGCTGAGGTGGTTATGAAAACCTTGCCCAACTAAAAGCCCGAGCGAGATGATCAAACATGCCAAAGCCCGCCAAGTTGACTTAGGCTAGGAGCTATACCCATTTCAGGGGTCAAACACGCGCTACTTCTCGAGATTGCCAAGTAACATCGGTACAAGAGAATCCAGTTTTCCTGCATCCGCGCCCGACCGCGTCAACATCTGCCGCAATTCTTGCTCGGTCTGTACATTGTCACGTTGCATCAAAGCCATGATGTCAATCAACGTCTGACTTTCACACTGACCACGCTTATAGACCCAATTTTGCGAACCTCCTGCCGAGGTTTTTTTTGCCTCTAAGCCGCATCGCAGTGATGGATCTACGTTGCGCCAGAACAAGGCCATCATGTCGGCAAGCGCGGAACTGTCATCTGCAAAGTAGCTATGCGCCAACATGTCTTCGCCTAGTTCAGACATATCGATACTGTCGATATTCGCGCTGAACAAAGTATAATTGCCGCCTTGTCCGGCCCTTGGTGCGTTCCCGTGTAGACGGCGCGAAGATTCCAATGCCCAATCGTTCTCGGACGCATACAGTGTCAGGCGTTTTGCGATAGGCCGAATTGTCTGCATCATTTGGATGAAAAGTCCGGCGTCTACATCTGGAGCAGCAAAGAGGATTTGATCGAAAAGGGGTTTGGAGGATTCCGTTAGTCCGCGCCGCGCGGCCATCAACTCCAACGCATCTGTCAAGGCGCGGTTGCCCATGGAATGCGCCAGAATATGGATCGTTTGCGCGCCAGATTGGGCAACCAGATCCTCCAAAAACAGCGACAAACGCCGACCGCTGAGGCGCACAACGGCTGTATCAGAGATGTAGCTAATCGTAGATCCAGCCGAGGGCCATGAATAGAGCACCGGCAGCCCACCGTAGTTCATATCATACGCGACTTGTGCGGCACGTTTGGCGGCTTGATCGAATTGCACATTATATCCGTGCACGAAGACGAACAGCTCTTTGTTGCGGCGCATCTCCAGCCGATCTTGCATAGCAGTAAAGAATACTTCGCTTTCAAGAGGTACCACACTTTGCAACACAACGTGTTTTGCGGGGGAAGGGCCAAATTCCAATCGCCAAACCGAAGGAGCTTCGACCAACCCCTTTATATGTGTGTCTGGAATAGTGACAGTTGCCAATCCAAGCTCAAGTTCACCACGATCCCAGCCGTAAAATTCGTCTGGAATTTCTTTGCCACTGCGCGCGCGATCCGTTGCATAAAACACTTCAACTTCACGGTACCCCACACCTTCACCGCGCGTTGGAACCGCATCCGGGGACAGTGCTTGTGCGGCGGCGTCACGGTACTGCTTTGCCTCCGCCGCGCGATTCATCAAATCCGAAACCTCTGCAATTTCTTCCAGCGTACTGGCTATAACCTGCGCTGGTTGTGCGCCGTCACGTTGTTCTTCGAGCAATGCAAGAAGCTGGACACGTGCGGCACGATTGTTGTTCGTCTGGCGGAGCAAACTGGCTGCTTCGCGGTGCAATGCCGCAACATTTTTTTGCAGTTCTTGGCGAAACCGTGCAGCAAGGGCCGCCAGCTCAGACAGCACACCAGCTGCCTCAAGCTTCCGATCTGCTTTGATAAGGATATCAGCCTTGGCTCTGGCAAGATCAAAGACCAGACGCTGATCAGCGTTCGTCTGGGTTGATACTTCTGCAATCAACCCATCAATTTCTGCAAGAACTGCGACGACATCTGCCTGAGCAGAAAAATCGATCTGTGCTGCCCTGACATAGACATCCTGTGCTGAAACCGGCGCTGAAGGGAAAGCGAGAAGTGCTGTGGTCAAAAGAACATACTGAAGTCGCTGAAACATAGTACCCTCGGAAAATTTTAGGCCATCGGTGCATTTTGTAGCAAACCACAGTTTACGGGCACATTGCTGGAAGTAAACGGGAGCGGGTGCGAAAAACTAGTATTCCGGCCAGACATGAGTAGTGTGTACATGACCTACGAAACACTGGGGCACAATTTGAAACAAATATTATTCACTGTTTTTTGCGCAATTTTTCTGGCATCTGCGTCAATTGCGGAAACGCGCGCCTTGTTGGTTGGTGTATCCGACTACGATGATGAGACAGGGATAGTTGACCTCAAAGGCCCGGCAAATGACGTAGCACTTTTGCGAGACATGCTGCGGTTGCGTGAAGTGACTGATATTAGAATTCTGGCAGATGGCGTTGAGGGTGGGATCGCTCCGACGCGGGCTGCAATCCTTAAGGCTTTTGAAGACCTTGCTGAGGCTGCGCAAAAAGGTGATTTTGTTTATATTCACTTTTCTGGTCACGGGACGCGTCAGCCGGATCGAAATGGAGACGAAACAGATGGTCTGGATGAGGTTTTTTTGCCCGCTGACACAGGCCGTGCGCAACCGGGCCAAAACACCATCCCGAATGCATTGCTCGACGATGAAATAGGTGCTGCCGTCAAGAAGATTCGTACCAAAGGCGCTAATGTCTGGTTGGTGATGGATTCGTGTCATTCTGGTTCTGGCCTTAGGGCCGCTGCTCCCGGAACTGCTGCGCGTTTTGTGGACCCTGCAATTCTAGGCATTGCGGTAGCCAGCAGTCCAAGGCCCGAGGCACAGATTATCGAAGCGGCAACCACGGTTGATCAACCGAGTGATGGCAGTTTTCTGGCCTTTTATTCAGCGCGATCCACTGAAGTGGCACGCGAGATTAATTTAGCCCCCGAAGGCCAACCAGAGGCTTGGTATGGCCTGTTCTCGGCGACACTGGCAGCGCGCCTGCAAGCCCAAAAGGCGATTAGCTTTCGGCAACTTTTCCAAGCCGTATTAAGTGATATGAATGCGGATCATATTCCTGGAGGGGCGCGGCTTCAGACCCCATCTTGGGAAGGCCCGTTGATTGATGCGGCAGTATTTGGCGGGGAAGCGACCACGGGCTTGCGGCGCTACGCCGTCTCGGTTGATGAACTGGCTGCTGGTTTGGTGCATGGCATACCTGAGGGCACGCTTGTCGGATTGGTTGCGGATGCTGCTGACGGACCAGAGGCCATCATCGGCTTTGCCCAAACTGAAGATACGACACCAACATTGAGCTATCTGCGTCCTGTCGCGGCAGATTGCATTCCACGCAGTGACGGGCCGTGTGAATTTCTGGGCGAATTGGTAAAAGAGGCCCGATTTGCCCAAATAATCGCACGTCCGGTAGACGCAAAAACCCACCTGCGTGTACCGCAAGATTTGGTCAATGGGACCGCTCTAGGGAATGATCACCCGACAAAGTTGCCTTTGGACGCGGCTTTGGAACGTGTGAACGCCAACGCTGAGCAGGGTATTGTGCTTTCAGACAGTGATTATTCGGTTGAGGTAATATGGGATGGGACATCGCTTTGGTTCGGTCCGCGGGTTACGGCAGGGGACACATTGGTTGGCTTGACATGGACACCGGGGGAGGGCGACCTTGTCCCGCTTTTGACGCGGATCGCGCGTGCGGAAGCATTGGCGCGGATGCTGGACGGTGTCGCACAAAACGGCTCTCCGCTTTCGCCCAATCCTGTGCGGGTTATCGCAGCACACAACCCCGTGTCGGTACAGGACCTAGCAGCAATTGGTAGACCGATTTCGCCAAAACGGGAGTGCCGCAAGGCTGTGTCGCAGATCACCGCTGAAACGAAACAGCCTTTGATAGCAGGGGCCGACCTGAAACAATGCGATCAGCTTAGCTTTTCCGTGCAGGGCGAAACGGCGGGGGCGCGGGATGTGAACCGTGTGCATATCGACTCGAAATTTTGCATTTTTGCGGATTATGAGCGCGTCGAAGGCAATGCCGTGTCACGCCGACTGGGGGATGATATGACGATGTGTTCTGACTGCCCGGACGGGGATGGCGCAGGCGACGAGCGGCTATTTGTGATTATCACTGAGGGGAAAGCCAACAGTGAGGCGTTAAACCTTGAGGGTTTGATTGAAAACTGCGGCGCGGCTGCCGGTGGAACACGCGGTGGTGCTGCGACCAACCAAGCAATGAATTTTCTAAGTCAGATTGCAACGCGCCCCGACACCCGTGGATCTATGAGTGGGTTTGGCATTTCGGGTATATGGGTCGAAACATTTAGCTGGCGCGTTTTGCCGCGTCGGGAGGCGTTCCGGCAAGCAGGTCGCGCCTTGGACAATTGAGGCTCGGAACTGCTTAGCAATCGACGGGCAGTTCTAGGTATAGGACACTATTTTGAGGCGGCTAATTCTGGAAGGTTGCGAAGATCACAACGACCGCATTTTCCGGCATAACCATTGTTGAGTAGTGATTGGGGGCGAACCCAAGGAGGTCTTGAATGCTGCAAATACTTCGTGCCGCCGCCGTTTTGATCTTTGTGGCGTCGACCGTTTTCGCACAAGATTTTGACAAAGGTTATGCAGCAGTAAAATCTGATGATTTTATAACTGCGTGGAAGGAATTGGAGCCCGTGGCCGAAGATGGCAATCCGAGGGCGCAATACCTACTCGGCCATATGTATTACACTGCGAAAGGTGTTCCGAAAGACTTGGTTAAGGCCGTGCATTGGTATCGTCTTGCGGCGGAACAGGGCCACGTTACAGCGCAATACGTCCTTGGCGTTTTTCATCAATTTGCAATTGGCGTCCCGAAAGATTTGGCCGAGGGGGCCAGATTGTATCGCCTTGCTGCCGATCAGGGCTCTGCAGATGCGCAAACCAGTCTTGCCGATATGTTTAGAAATGGCGAAGGCGTTCCAAAAAACCCAGAAGAGGCCGCGCGATTGTTTCGTCTTGCCGCTGAACAGGGAGATGTCTTAGCGCAATCTGATCTTGGTACCATGTACGAATACGGCAATGGGGTTTCAAAAGATTTAGGTGAGGCTGTGCGCTGGTATCGTTTGGCCGCTGAACAAGGCTATGTGTCAGGGCAGTATAATCTTGGCGATATGTACGAGTATGGCAAAGGCGTACCAAAAGACATGGCCGAAGCAGCGCGTTGGTACCGTCTTGCGGGCGAACAGGGTAATGCAGATGCGCAGTTGCGTCTTGGCTATATGTATTCCAGTGCCAATGGCGTGCTGCAAGATTTAGCAGAGGCTGTGCGCTGGTACCGTCTTGCCGGGGAACAAGGCAGCGCAGATGCGCAAACCCGTCTTGGTTATATGTATAAAGCAGCCCAAGGTGTTCCGAGAGATATGACAGAGGCCGTTCGTTGGTATCGCCTTGCTGCGGAACAAGGAAGTGCGGATGCGCAATACGATCTTGGTGAACTGTACGAGTTTGGCAAAGGTGTTCCGCAAGATGTTGAAGAAGCTGAGCGCTTGTATCGCTTTGCTGCGCAACAGGGCAATGAAAAGGCGCAAGGCAAGCTGAGCTCCACTTATAAGATAGGTGTGGGTTATCCGGCAGATGCAAACAAGTCTGAAAATCCGTCTATCAAACGCACGAAAGCGCGGATCGTCGATCTTAATTCACTTGCACGCGAGCTTATTCAAAAAGGCGACTTTATGGGCGCGATCGTACCTGCCAGAGAACACTGGGACCTGTGCCTCGGTCTTGGCGATGACTTCCTTAAACTTCGCCTTCAATGTCTCATTGACTACGAAGCCGCCCGGGTGCTTGCCAGGCTCGACTACACTGTCGAAAGACGCGGAATTTATAGACTGAGCAAAAGAATTTATGGCCCCGAAAATTCTGTCACCTTGGGGAAGGGTGTAAGTCTCTTTTCGCATCTGTTTGCCGCAGGGTTCGAAACAGAGGCGCTTGTGTTGGGGCGATACATCGTCGCGACAATCGATCGCATTTTGGGCGAAGAATCCGAAATGGCAAATTATGCACGTCGGGAATTCCTGCATGTTCTACGCTTTTCGGGGCACATCGATGAATACAACGAAGTGTTTGGTAGACACAAAGCAGTGACCATCAGTGCTTACAGACAGGCTCTTGGCAGATTGTCGCCTGATGACCGTGAAATGATCGAAATTCGGGAACGTACGATTGACCTGTTGCCAGTCGAAGAAGGCATCCAGCTAAGAAGGGCAGAACTTGGAGATGATCTGTTGGGTCACGCCAAGCTTGAAGACCACCACACCAGACGAAGTCTCGCCGGATATTTTCTTGAAAATGGCCAGTATGATGAAGCCGAGTTTCAATATGTGACATTGCTTTCGTATTATGCGGATGGCCCGATGAGTTTTTATGCTGACGTTGCTGAGAGTATGTCAAAAACGAAAGTGGCAAAAGGCGACGAGGCGGGTGCCCGCAGCGCATTGACGGATGCAATTGACTTTATGCGCGTAAAGAACGGGAACTTTGAAGAAGATGTATACCTAACTTACATGAATTCGCGCCTTCTTAGGTTTGAGTGGGAACGAAATAATTATGATGTTGCATTGACCCTGCTTCGGGAGATTAACGCAGGGCTAGCAGACGTCATGGTGAAGGATACCAACAAATCGGATTTGTTCACACGTGTGGCACGCCTGCATGACGCTGCTAAATCAGGCACAACGACATTGCCCGAGAACAAGCCGGAACTCTTGCTTAAGGAAGGATTCTTGCTGGCTCAAAAGGCTGTTAATTCAACATCTATGGCCGCCGTGCGTACGACTGCGCGCCGACGTGTTGCAGAGACAGCCAAGCTTCAGGCGCCGTATGAAAAGTGGGAATCCACAACCGAACAGGCCGAGTTTGCCCAAGCCAGATTTCAGGAAATGCTTAGTAAGGGAAGTGCCGCTATCGGCGACGACGCCTTTGAAGCCCAACGCCAGAAATGGGGTGACCTTCTGTATACCAAGCGCAAAGAAGCGGCAGAGGCATTAGAAGAATTGCGCCAACTTGATCCAAGCATTGTTCAATTGATCCGTCAGAGCCCAGTGTCAATAGAAACCATTCAGCGCGAGATATTACGGCCTGATGAAGTGTTGATCGTGTTTTCGGTCGGAACCACAAGGGGCCAGAAAACGATTGCCTGGGCGATATCGCAGGACAGCTATGCCTGGGCCAAAACAGACGTGAAGACCGGTGTGTTGGAGCAGATGGTCAACACATTGCGTTCAAATTTGGAGGGCGGCAATCGCGGTGCATTTAGCCTTGATGGGGAAACAGAGCCGCAGGAAGTGAAACAAGTTGCCGCCTTTGACCGGGCCTTTGCCTATGAATTCTTCCAAGAATTGTTTGGTGCAGCAGATATTGCCGAAGTGCTCGCGGATAGACAGAAATGGATCATCGTGCCCCAAGGCCCCTTGTTCAACGTGCCCTTTGCCACGTTAGTCATGGAGGAACCCGAAGGCGACAATTCCGACCCTGCAGCGCTTCGGCGCACAAGTTGGTTGGGGATCGAACGCGCCTTGTCAGTCCTGCCAGCGGTGTCGATGTTGAAGGGAAGGATAACATCCGAGGAGGATCAAAATGATCGGTCGCCCTTTTTTGGCGTCGGAGATCCCAATTTCTCGGGTGTTCCTGACAATGACAATCGGGGGCTTCCTGCCGTCGAAATGCTTGTTTCAAGAAGCGGGCAAGTTGATCTAGGCGCTGTTCGAAATCTCCCACGTTTGCCGGGAACCCGAAGAGAAGTCGAAGCGGTCGCAAAAATTCTAGGTGCAGGGCAGGAAAGTTACCTTCTTGGGGCTCGTGCAAACGAAACAGCGCTTGTTGAAGCCTCCGAAAGCGGACAGTTGGGCCGTGCCCGTGTTGTCTTATTGGCCACCCATGGATTGTTGGCGGGTGCATTTGATGACGTGATGGAGCCTGCTTTGGCCCTCAGCCCACCTGTCGGCGGTGCACGTGCAATCCAGTTTGGCAACGCGGGTGCAAACAGCAATGATGTTGGTCTACCCGCAAGCAGAATGGATGACGGGTTGTTGACCGCATCTGAGGCCGCCGAACTGAAGTTGAATGCGGATTGGGTTATTCTATCCGCATGCGACACGGCTGCTGGCAACTATTCAGGATCCGAAGGGCTCTCAGGGCTGGCCCGTTCGTTTCTTTATGCAGGGGCGGGTTCACTTTTGGTGTCGCACTGGCCAATTGATGATGACATCGCTGTTCGCTTAACAACCGGTGCCATCATCAGGCTGGAAGAAACCCATACAATGTCGCGCGCTGAAGCCCTTCGTGCATCCATGCAAGACATTATCACCGACCCCAGCCGAGACGAGTTCGCCCATCCGTCGTTGTGGGCACCATTTCAGCTTGTCGGATACTAACGGATTACGTTTGTTTGGGCTGTTGTTTGCCGGGACTCAACCAAATCGTCACATCCCCACGCCGTCGCAGGCTTTCGGTGTCGTCGGACCAGGTCGTAATGCGATACCGCTTCTTCTCAAACTTATGCCGACGCGATGCGTTGAACTTATGCGGCATCAGGAGCGTCCAATCGGTCAGGTAAATAGATCCCTAGCAGAACGCGGCGTATACACGCAACAACGCCTGATAATAGGCCGTACGCGCTTCGAGATGATCCAGATCAATTCTGGCCAGGCACCGCTTGATAACACATCAGTCGTGCGTGTTGATCCGGTAACAGACAGGGAGATGCCATCAATGCCTGGAGACAGAGCGCAGAGTTTCCAAAGGTCTCTTGCAAAATTGCTCCGATGGGTCAGAGATCGCGTTCCACCTGGGGTCAGAACATTGATTGGTCTTTTACTTGTTGCTGGGGGGGTCTTTGGGTTTCTGCCAATCCTCGGATTCTGGATGATCCCGCTGGGCTTTGCCGTGATCATGCTTGATCTGCGCGCCCTTTGGATTGTTGGCATGCAATGGTGGCATGACCAAAAATGACAGCGTGCGCCCGGCGGGCATAAAGGTTCTGTCGCAAGCTTTCGAGTGAAGCGAGCTGAGGCTTCAGCTCGATACAATTATCCCGCGAGCACGCCGAACTGCGCGAAGCCGGACAGTCCTGATCGGCCAAATTGCCCTTTACGGATCATGTGAACGACTTCGATGCCTGCCAGAGTGGCTGCCGCTGAATTGAGCGATTTAAATGTCTGCATAGGGCGCGTAATTCTTATGATAAAGCTATGGTCCTGCTCAATGATATTATTGAGATATTTCACCTGCAGGACGTCGATCAACCAGCACCAGTTATTCATAACCAGCAGGCAATTCATGTTGAACAGCCCCGCCGCGTTCGATCCGCTTTTGTCGATGACGACCTTGTCCGGCCAGCCATTGTTGCTGATGGCTTTAGCGAAGAACGCGGTCGCAACTGCTTCATCGCGACGCTCAGATAGCATGAAATCAAGGGTTTTGCCGCATTTGTCGACCGCTCTATAGAGTTACGTCCATTTGCCTTTGACCTTGATATAGGTTTCATCCATCCGCCAGGATTGACCGGTTGGCAGCTTCCGACGACGGGCCTCATCAGCGATAGCCCCCGCATATTTTTCGACCCACCGATTGAGCGTTGCGTGATCCACTGCCACGCCACGCTCAGCCATGATTTCTTCGAGATCGCGATACGAAACGCCAAACCGAACGTAGAAATAGACAGCGTACAAGATCAAAGGTTTTGGGTAAGGCGCACCTTTGAAACTGATCAACGTCTCAATCCTGATATTGGACTTGGAAAGCGCACCCATTGAACCGGGGCGTTACAAAACGCAACAGTCTTCCGAAAGTTTGCGACACTACCCAATCCATTCGGTCGTGGACAGTACTGGCCTGAAGATCTTCGGTGAGGGCAAATGGCATGAGCAAAAGCATAAAACCAAGCCGTTGCCCCGGCGCGAGAGCGTCGAGAGCGTCGAGAGCGTCGAGAAATCAGGCACCGCAATCTCGACTCCCAGTAAAGCCGCGATACTGCGCATCAATCCTTGCGTCTGGCGCAGCGGTTGTTGGAACACCATACCGAGCGTCATGCAAAGCTCAATCGCCAGATCCGAATAGCGCGGCTGTCCACCACGCGTCTTTCGGCGCTGTGCCGACCACAAGCTAAGTGCATCTTCACTGATCCAAACCGCCAGATCAGCGCGCCGTCGCAGACCTTCGTTGTACTCGGGCCAGTTGATCACGCTATGCTTTTGTTTTGGGATCTTGTCACGACGACCGACGTTGAACTTATGCGGCATTTACGACATCCTGGATTGAACAAACCGACATGATATCAGTGAAGAGACGATCTGTGCAACAACGCCGTATCCATCACAAATATACCATTGCGCGCTATCCCAAACCTGGCAGCCACAAAGCCAATTGCGGAAATAAGATAAGCAGTAAAACAAGTAACATCGAGCAGCCGATATACGGGATCGCGGCTCCGTAAATCTCGCGCATCGTGGTGTCCTTGGGGGCAACCCCCTTCATAACAAACAGCAAAAGTCCAAAGGGCGGCGTGGTGAAACTAATCTCCAGCGCCAGCAGAATGATCAGCGCAAACCAGATCGGATCAAATCCCAGCGTGAGTGCGAGCGGGAAGAAGATCGGCACAGTGAGCAGCATCATGGATATCTGCTCCATAAACATGCCTAACAGCAAGAGCACCGTAAACATCGCAAGCAGCATCGCGATGGGTGCCAGATCAAAGGAGGTTGCCCAGCGGATCAGCCCCGAGCTTGCGCCCGAGAACGCCAACAGCTGGCTGAACGTGGCAGAGCCAAACACGATGAGATATGCCATCAGCGTCACCCGCAGCGCCCCCACAACCGACCGTTTCATCACTTCCCACGTAAGACAGCGGAATATGACAGCAAGGATAAGCACCCCAAGCGCGCCGAATGCGGCAGCCTCGGACGGGGTGATCAATCCTCCCACCATGCCAAAGACGATCAAAACCATCACCGACAACATTGGCAGGATGTCCTTGATGAGCAGACCCGTTTTATAGCCAAGGCTCAGCGTCTCAACATCGTAGGCAGGTGCTGCGTCGGGGTCCATCTTGGTCTGGATGAAGATTGTGGCGATGTAGAAACAGGCGAGGATCAGACCGGGAATGATACCCGCGATCAACAACGCGCCGACATCCACCCGTGCCAGCGTTGCAAGCAGCACCGCCAATGCAGAGGGCGGGATGATGATCGCCAATCCGCCGGTGCCAAGGATCGGACCAATGGACATTTTCTTTTTGTAACCCCGTGTGGTCATTTCAGGCACCATTAATGACCCCAACAGGGCCGTTGATCCCATCGATGATCCGGACAACGTGGAAAATGCAGTACCGCCCAATACCGTTACATAGCTGAGCCTGCCGGGCAAACGGCCCAACAGCTTGTCGATAGCATTGAACATCCGCGCACCCAGACCGGTGTGAAAGAATACCTCCCCCATGAGCAAAAATAGCGGGATCGGCACCAGTGCAAAATTCGTCAAACTGCCAAAGCCGTTGTTGAGCATCAGGGTCACGCCCCTCGCGCCCCCCATGAACAACCATGCGCCCAGAATGTTGGCCGCCAGAAAGGCCAGCGCCACGGGCATCCCGATGGCCATCAGAACAAGAATAGACCCCAACAACAGACCAAGCGCTTCAAACCATTCCATTATTCGTGAATTCCTGCTTCGCCTGAGTGCATAAGATCGGAGCCAACAACAAAGCGGCTGAATTCAACAGCCATAAGACCAAAGCTAATGGGAAAGGCCGCCGTTAGTATCCATTTGGGGAAATAATAAGCGCGCACATCCAGATCGTTGCGCACAATGTTGGTGAGCATCAACTCGCCACCTTTCCAGGCCAGCAACGCGCAGACACCAACACATGCGGCAGCTACACTGCGGCTTACAACACGGCGCGCCGCAGGTGGCAGCGCCGCAGTCACCAATTCGATATGGACATGACCCTTTTCGCGCACAAGCCAAGGCGCCCCCAGCATCGTCATATAAAGGATTGCATATTCGCTTGAGGTGAAAAGCCATGCAAAGGGTTGCAGCCCTAAATTACGCATCACAACCGAGGTAATGACCGAAATCATCAGCCAGATCAGCATGGCACCCGCGATCCCGGCCATAGCGTATAGTGTCCCTAGGTATAGCCTGCCGATGACGTTCATTATGGCCCCCTGAAAAAGAAGCGCGCCGGAGGGTATGCTCCGGCGCGCAATTGGCTTACTTAGTATAGAAAAGCTCGATCAGCTTGTCATAGTTGCCAGCACCCTGCGGGCTTTCTTCCATCAGACCTCTCATGCGGTCCCATGTGTTAGACACGGCGGCCCCAAGATACGCATCGGCAGCATCCCCTTCCAACGTGATCACTGTCATGCCCGCCTCTTCGAGGGCTTTGAAATCCTCGTCTCGCGCAGCACCCAGTTTTTCAGCAGACTCTGCTTCGTGAGCAATCGCCACGTCCTGCACGATTGTACGCGCTTCTTCGGACAGGCTGTTCCACTTTTCGAGGTTCACAATTGTGCCCAGATCGGTCGAGAAAAAGCATGGCTCGATGCGGTAGTTCAGGAACTCGTTCCATTTGAGGTCGATCAGGCCGATCTGTGTCCAACCCGTTGCATCTACAACACCACGTTCGAGTGCAGAATAGACCTCCGTGGTTGGAAGATCGATCACCTGCGCGCCAAGGTAGTCGGAGAAGAAGGCGTTATAGACGGCATTGCCGCGCAGCTTGAGCCCCGACACATCAAGGTTGCCGCCATCGTCGAGGGTTGGGGCGTCACGTGTCCAAAGATTGTAGCACACACCTGAATCGAACCAGCCAAGATATTTCACACCCATTTTTTCCTGGTGGATCTGGTCGATCAGTTCAATTCCGCCGTTCTCGCGGACTTCGGATGCAACTTTGTTCGAGGTCACAAGCGCGTCTTTTTCAGGCAAGGCACCGGCGTAAAAGCTGCCAGGTGTGTATACCATGTCAACCACGCCACTGCGCACCGCATCGGGCTGCTGGAACATGCCGATCGCTTCGGGTCCGCCGCGCACTTCGATCTGAATCACACCTTCACCTGCGGTGTTCACCTTATCCACAAACTCCAAAAAGCTCTTTGTATAGATGAGCGATTCAGGAAAGGCATGAACAGCAGTCAGCGTTTCTTGGGCATAGGCAGTACCCGCCAGTGCAGTTGTGGCGAGGATGCCGCCGAGTATTGTATGTTTCATTTGTTCTTTCTCCCTGATGATCGACGCATTTTGCGCCATTGGTGGTGATTTATGTTGCGGGCAGTGCCCATGAATGCGCAGCCAGTCGGGCCGCGCGAAACGCCTTGATTTGTTCCGAGTGATGCAGGGTCATGTCAATGTCGTCCCAGCCATTTATCAATTTTTGACGGCTTACAGGGTCCAGATCAAAAGCCACGTCCTGACCGGCGATCGTGGCGCGCCCCGTGCGAAGGTCAACCTGAGCAGCACCTGCATCCTCTCCCAAAGCTGCGATCAGAACTGACGCAATGTCCGTACCAATCTGCGCCGCCAACAAGCCGTTGTTTACAGCGTTGCCCATAAAGATATCGCCAAAACTGGGTGCAAAAACCGCCTTGATACCAAAATCCACCAGCGCATACACTGCGGCCTCGCGGCTGCTACCACTGCCGAAATTGCGCCCCGTCACCAGCACCTTTGGCTTGTGTTGCCCTAACGGATGCCCGTCCTGTGCAGCGCGCACATCATGGAGCAAAAAGCCGCCATAGCCCGCACTGCGGGGCTGGGACATAAACCGCGCGGGGATAAGTTGGTCCGTGTCGATATTGGACTGCTGCAATGCAACGGCAGTTCCGCTCAGTGTTTCCCAACCACTCATATCCGGCCCTCCAACAAGGGGCGTACATCTGTCAAATGGCCTGTGACCGCTGCGGCAGCCACCATTGCAGGGCTCATCAGGTGGGTGCGCGCACCACGGCCCTGACGGCCTTTGAAATTGCGATTGGTGGAAGAGGCACAGCGTTTTCCAGCCTCAACCAGATCACCGTTCATCCCCACACACATTGAACAACCCGACCCTGCCCATTCCAGCCCCGCAGAGACAAAAATCTGCGCCAGCCCCTCCTCTTCGGCCTGCTTCTTCACAAGCACTGAACCCGGTGAGACAAGGCCCGGCACGACAGCCTGCCTGCCCTTCAAAACCTGCGCCGCCATGCGCAAATCCTCGATACGCCCGTTTGTGCAGGAACCGATAAATACCTGATCCACCGCAATGCGCGACAGCGGCATTCCCGCCTCAAGCCCCATATAATCAAGTGAGGCGCGCGTACTTTCAGCCTTAGCCCCTTGGTTGTCGGGAAACGGGACAGCACCAGTGATCGGCAAGGCATCCTCGGGCGATGTGCCCCATGTTACTGTGGGCGCGATGCGGTTTGCATTAAACGTGATTTCGCGGTCAAACGCACTGTCAGCGTCCGAATAGAGGTCCTGCCACTCTGCCACCGCAGCGGCCCATGCGTCATTCTGCGGCGCAAACGGGCGTCCTTGCAAATATTCAAATGTCACCGCATCAGGGGCAACCATGCCCATACGGGCCCCCCCTTCGATGCTCAAATTGCACAGGGTCATTCGCCCTTCCATGCTGAGCGCCGCAACAGCCTCGCCCAAATATTCAACGGCAAATCCCTGTGCGGCGTCCGCCCCCAACTCGCCGATCCAGTGCAGCGCCAAGTCCTTGGCAGTGACCCCCGCACCCAGCGCGCCGTCAAACGTTATCCGCATGGTTTTCGGCCGCTTTTGCCAAATGGTCTGGGTCGCCAGAATATGGGCGACTTCCGTGGCCCCCACACCAAAGGCCAACGCACCAAATGCGCCATGCGTGGACGTATGACTGTCACCACAATTGATCAGAAGGCCGGGTAATGTCAGCCCCTGCTCGGGCCCGATTACATGAACAATACCCTGCGCAGGATCGTGCAGGTCGAACAAACGGATGCCAGCATCGCGCGCATTTTGATCCAGCGTCGCAATCATCGCGCGTATGTCAGGGGCCATCTCTCCGAGTCGCGTCGGGGCATAGTGATCCACAACGCCAAATGTCAGCTCTGGTTGTGCCACCGTCATCGCGCGCGCGGCAAGTTTGGCAAACGCATGATGCGACCCCTCGTGCACAAGATGCCTGTCGACCCACAAAAGCGAGGTGCCATCGTCACGGCACAACACCTCATGGCTGTCCCACACTTTATCCATCAAGGTACGCGGCACCGTCATTCAGCAGCCTCCGGACGGCCCGGTTTTACAACAGGCTCCCAATGGCGGGCATCCCCTGCGCCCACACGGCTGAGCGTCATTTCCAACTTGAACATATCAGGCCGGTAAAGTGCCGCGAGATACTCCACCCCCCTGCCGTTGGCATCGCGCACCACACGGTCAAGCATCAGCAATGGCGCACCCACGCTCAGACCCAAATGACCTGCTACCTCTGGTGATGCCAATGTCGCACTGACGCTTTGATCAGCTGTCTCGACTTCAACACCCGACCGCTCCAGCAAACTGAAAAGGGGTGTCGTAGCCAGCTCTGATTCCGAATAATTTTGTGCTATATCTTCGGGAACATAAGTCGTCAGGTGTGAAAACGGCTGCCCCTCGATCAATCGCAACCGCACGGCCGCCTGAACATTTGTGGTCCGCGATATCTTCATGGCGTCCGCAACTGCAGCGGGCGGCAAACTGTAGCTGAACGATATCAGCCGCGCTGTTGTCTCGTGCCCCATTTGGACCACTTGAGGCATTAGGGTAGTAAAGTCCGCAGCCATAGAAGGGCGCTCTGCCGTTGCGCGCACCCGCGTCCCGACACCGGCACGGCGATCAATCAGCCCTTCCCCCTCCAACGCATCAAGCGCACGCCGCAAGGTAACACGCGACACATCCAGAAGGGCCGCCAACTTCTGCTCCCCAGGTAAAATAGCACCGTTCGCGTATGTGCCACGGGTGATGCCATCGAGCAATTGCAAGTAGACGCGCCGCGACTTGCCCCCCTCCGGAAGGCTGCTCACTGATGCATCGCCAAGTTTCGCAGACATTGCTGAATTACCTCTGAAGTTGGGTCAACCGTAACGGTATTTTGTGTAAATGCAAGAAAACTGTCTTATAGGTTCTGAAATATTTGTTCTATCTCTGTATCCATATCTGTATTATAGAAAAACATCTACTGAGGGAGCCAACATGCCGATACTCGAGCTTCGTGTGCTTGAAGGGTACACCGAAAACGACAAAAGCCGGATGGGCCACGTGCTCACAGATGCCATCAGAATGGTTGTCCCTGCGCCTCCCGAGGCCGTGACGGTGATGATCCACGAGATGCCTCACACGTCTTATATGCGAGGACGCGAGCACCGCGTACCTGCCCCGGCCCTGCCCGATCCGGTGAATGTGGCCCGCACTTTTCTCAGCGCGATGGAGGCCCGCGATCTAGAGGCTGCGCAGAAAATGCTCGGGCCCGACTTTACCATGACATTTCCCGGCGCACCGCAGATGCACAGTCTGGATGCGCTGATACAGTGGGCAGCACCGCGCTACCGCTTTGTCACAAAGACCTATGACGGATTTGATGCGCTGCAATCACCGGCTGAACACGCAATCGTTTACTGTCGCGGAAGCCTCAGTGGCGAATGGCCGGACGGCACGTCCTTTGAGGGTATCAGATTTATTGACCGCTTCGAGATAACGGCGGGACTGCTCACGCGGCAGGACGTCTGGAACGACATAGCTGAGCATAAGGTGAAGACATGAGCGCCACTATTGATCCCGTAACACTGGCCGTTTTGGCGGGCCGGATGGAGCAGATTGCCGATGAGATGGACGCGACCCTATTTCGCGCCGCTTTTAACCCCATTATCGCAGAGGCGCATGACGCCTCGCATGGCCTGTACCACGCCGTGTCCGGCGACACGTTGGTGCAGGGCAAATCCGGCCTTCCCATTTTTGTCGGCGTCATGAGTTTTGCCGTGAAAGCCGTGATCGACAAGGCAGCCGAGAATTGCGACCTCAAAGACGGCGACATCTATATCTTCAACGATGCCCATATAGGCGGCACACACCTGAGCGACATGCGCCTTGTTAGGCCCTACTATCACGAGGGCAAGCTGTTCTGCTATCTGGCCTCAGTCGGGCATTGGCATGATGTGGGTGGTGCGGTGCCCGGAAACTATAATCCCGCGGCGACAGACGCATTCCAAGAGGCATTTGTCCTGCCGCCAGTTCGACTGGCAAAGGGCGGCGTGATCCAGACCGACATTGTCGACATTCTGATGCGCAACACACGCCTGCCTCAGTCGGCGCAGGGTGATCTGAACGGGCAACTGGGTGCGCTTGATCTGGGCGTGCGCCGGATGGACGAGCTGCTGGGCGAATACGGTGCGGGGACTGTTCGCGACGGCCTCGACGCGCTGCAAGACAGCGCCGAGACGCTGATGCGCGCCGAGTTGACAACCTTGCCTGATGGACGCTGGACGGCCACAGATTACCTCGACAACGATGGCATTACGGATGTGCCTTTGCCCATCACTGTCGCGCTGGAGATTTCCGGCGATACGATGACTCTGGATTTTGAGGGAACAGCGCCACGCTGCGCAGGGCCGGTGAACATCGCGCTGCCGACAGCCGTTGCAACGGCCTATGTGGCGATCAAGCATATATTCCCTGCCCTGCCTGCCAATGCTGGCGTGATGCGGCCTATCACGGTTAAAATTCCCGAAGGATCGCTTTTATCAGCGCCCTTCCCTGCGCCCGTTGGTGGCTACACCGAGACGATTCTGCGCATGATTGACGTGATTTTCGCGGCTGCCGCTGGTGCAGCTCCCGAACGCGTTGTTGCAAATGCCTATGGAACTATAAACGCGCTGTCGATTTCTGGAACGCGCGAAAACGGCAAGCCGTGGGTAATGTTCAGCTTTTACGGCGGCGGGCATGGCGGTGCAATTGACGGTGACGGGTTGAACCACGGCAATGCACCGATCTCGACAGCGACCATACCGCCGATGGAAATCCTCGAATCCGCCTATCCTGTGATGTTCAAGCAATGGGCTTTGCGACCTGACAGTGCGGGCGCTGGCACGCACCGCGGCGGAATGGGAGCGGTCTACGAGATCGAAGTGCTGGAAGGCAACGGCGCAACGGCGTTTCTGTTTGGCGAGCGTGGCCGCTATGCGCCGACGGGCGTCGCGGGGGGCGGTGACGCCGCGCTTAACGTGTTTAGCTATGAGCAGGCAGACGGGTGGCACCATCCGAACATGGCCTCCAAGATGGTTGGAATCAAGCTGGAACAAGGTCAATCCGTCCGGTTGGAGACACCCGGCGGCGGTGGCTATGGCCCTGCGTCAAAGCGTGCACCCGCAGCGGTGGCACGTGATGTGGCCGCAGGGTTGGTGTCAGCAAAAAAGGCGTCCGAGACATACGGCACCGCATGGCAGGAGGAAGTTCCATGAGCAAGATGATCGGCGTCGATGTCGGCGGTACATTTACAGATATCTTCGTATTGGATGAGGCCACTGGTTTGGCAGAAGTGGCAAAAGTGCCGACATCGCGCCCTGACCAGTCGGTGGGGTTCCTCAGCGGGATCGGTGCGCGGGTGGATAATCTGGCCGATGTTTCGGTTATCGTGCATGGTACAACGGCTGGTACTAACGCGCTGTTGGAGCGTAAAGGTGCAAAAATCGGTGTGATCACCACGCAAGGTCTGCGCGATGTGCTGGAAATGCGCCGCCGCGACCGTCCGCGCACATGGGGGCTGCGCGGTGATTTCATCCCGATCGTGGACCGCGCGCAGCGGTTGGAGGTGCCCGAGCGTACCTTGGCCGATGGCACTGTGCGCTTGCCTGTTGATCTGGGTGCCGTGCGCGCGGCGGCAAAGCAACTGATTGCGGATGATTGTCTGGCAGTGGCGGTGCTTTTTGCAAATGCCTATGCAAACCCCGAAAACGAAGTACTGGCAGTCGCGGCTGTCCGTGGAATATGGCCAAACGCGCATGTGTCGTGCTCCTCCGAGATCCTGCCAGAAATTCGCGAATTCGAGCGGTTCTCGACCACAGCGCTGAATGCATATCTCCAACCCGAAGTGTCAGGATATCTGGCCCGTCTTGAAACTGCCCTCAAAGGTGACGGATTTGAGGGGGAGTTCATGATTGTGCAGTCTAACGGCGGCGTCATGGATGTAGAGACCGCAACTAAAGTACCCGTGCGTACGGCCTTGTCCGGTCCTGCGGCGGGTGTCGTTGCGGCAGGTTACATCGCGCAGGCTGCAGGCTTTCCCAATGTGATCACCGGCGATATGGGCGGCACGTCATTTGATGTCTCGCTGATCGCCAAGGGTCAAAGCATGCTCAGCCCACAAACTTCGATTGATTTCGGGATGGTTGTGCGGTCGCCAATGATCGAGATTACGACCATTGGTGCGGGTGGTGGCTCTATCGCGTGGGTTGATAAGGGTGGGTTACTCAACATCGGACCAGAGAGTGCGGGTTCAACGCCCGGCCCAGTGGCCTACGGCCAAGGCAACACGCGGCCCACGGTAACGGACGCCAATGTGGTACTGGGTCGAATTGACCCAGAAAACCCCATCGGTGGAAAGCTAAAACGGCTGGAAGTCGAGGCCGCGGCAACCGCTATTCTGGAGCATGTCGGCGCGCCATTGGGTCTGGATGCCCTCGCCGCTGCCGAGGCCATACTGCGTGTCGCCAACAGCCGCATGGCAGGTGCGCTGCGCCTTGTCTCGGTCGAGCGCGGATTTGATCCCAAACGCTTTGCCTTTATGCCCTTCGGGGGCGGTGGCGCGCTTCATGCGGGTGCCATGCTGGATGAGGTCGGACTGGCCCGTGCAATTGTGCCGCGCTACCCCGGTGTGACCTCTGCCATGGGCTGTGTGATTGCAGATATGCGACAGGATTTTGTGCAAACCGTCAACACAATGCTGGACGACATAGACACGGCATCACTTGGAGATCATATGCAGCGCCATGTGGATCAGGGCCTTGCCACGCTGGAGGCGTCACGCACGACTTTTGAGGCACGAGAGACATCCTTCACGCTTGATATGGCTTATCTTGGCCAGACACATACCGTCAGTGTCCCCCTCTCGGTTTTGGTGCGCGACGGAATCGTTACTGCACCCGATGAGACCACGATTGGCGAAGCATTTGATGCCGCATATGTTGCGACCTATGGGCGCTTGCTCAATGGCGGCGTGCGGCGGGTCATCAACCTGCGCTCTGCCGTCACGGGCAAGCGGCCCCGCTTTGACCTGTCCACACTCGCCCCGCGCGGTGGCACGGTAGAGGGAGCGCTGCGCGGCACACGGCAGGTGTACTTTGGCGGCAAATGGCACGAGACGAAAATTTACGCACGGCTTGAACTGCCTGTTGGTGCGGTGATTTCAGGCCCAGCTATTCTGGAGCAACCAGACACAACTGTCCTGATCGAGCCGGATCTCGCCGGCCGCGTTGATGACTTTGGCAATACAGTGATTGAAAGGACCGCATCATGAACGCCGAACGCACAGCGTTATTGACCATCGATTTGCAGAACGACTTTTTGCACTCCGAAGGAGCGTACGGGCGCGCAGGTCAATCTGCGCCCGCCATTGCCGCCCTGCCGGCGCGTATTGCCCCCGTGCGTGATGCGTTGGTGAAAGCAGGCGGTACTTATATCTCTGCTCAATTCACGCTTGTGCCCGGCCGTGGCGGTGCGCCCTTGATTGCAGAGCATTTGAAGAAACTGAGGCCTTTTCTAACGACAGATGACTTTACCCCCGGTGGTTTTGGTCATGATCTTGTGGACACGCTCAAGCCTGCGGATTTCACAATCGAGAAAGTTGCCTATTCCGCTTTCTACCAGACACGGTTGGAATACATCCTGCGCGCGATGGAGATCGAGACCCTCATCGTGGGCGGCATTGTAACCAACGGCGGCGTGGCCAGTACACTGCGCGATGCACATCTGCGCGATATCCACACCGTCATGCTGTCGGACGGTTGTGCTGCGTTCAAACCAGAGGTCCACGATGCAACGCTGATCTCTCTGGGGTCGGTCACACGCGTTATGACGTGCGCCGAGGCGACAGCACTGATCGGAGCGGCACAATGAGCTTGCGCGCGCGTCTGCGCGCTGCAGATATCCTGATCGCACCGGGGGTCTACGATGGTCTCACGGCCACGCTTGCCACTGATGCGGGGTTTGAGGCGCTGTACCTGTCAGGGGCTGCTGTTGCCTATACCCGACTGGGCCGCCCTGACATCGGGCTGAGCACCGCAAGTGAAATGGCCGACACTATGGCATTGATTGCAGACCGAACTGACCTGCCGGTAATCATGGATGCCGATACAGGCTTTGGCAACGCGCTGAACGCGCGCCGCACCATGCTGTCTTACGAGCGCGCGGGTGCTGCAGCGCTGCAAGTCGAGGATCAGAGCTATCCCAAGCGGTGCGGGCATCTTTCTGACAAATCATTGGTATCGCGCGCCGAGATGGCGGATAAAATTGCGGCGATGGCCGATGCCCGCCGTCATGACACGCTAATCATCGCCCGTACCGATGCAATCGCAGTTGAGGGCTTCGACGCAGCCGTTGACCGTGCAGGTGCCTATATCGAGGCAGGCGCAGATGTGCTGTTCATCGAGGCGCCGCGCGACCGAAACGAGCTGGGCCGCATCACTGAGACGTTTCAGGGCCAGGTCCCCTTGCTTGCCAATATGGTGGAAGGGGGTGCCACCCCCATTTCTTCCGCCGAAGCCCTGCAAGAAATGGGTTTTGATATTGTCATCTTTCCAGGCGGCATTGTGCGGGCCTTGGCCCGCACGGCGCATGACTACTATCGCAGCTTGAAAGAGGCCGGATCGAACATACCGTTTTCGGACAGAATGTATGACTTTGACGGGTTGAACCAGGCCATTGGCACAGGCGAAATGCTAGCCTTGGGAAAGTTGTATGATGGCACGTCCTGATATCGCCGCACCGCTGGCCGAGTACGATGTGGATGTGGGTACGCTGATCATAGGCGCTGGTGCGGCAGGGATGATTGCGGCATTGCGCGCGCACGAAGCAGGCCATGATGTTTTATTGATCGAAGCAGACCCGCTGCCCTCCGGCTCGACCGCTTTGAGTGCAGGTTTAATCCCCGCTGCGGGTACAAAACTGCAACTCGCCGCAGGGATCCAGGATAATCCGGTAATGTTTGCGGCGGATATCCAGCACAAGGCCCATGATGAGAACGAGCAAGCGCTGGTTGACGTGCTGGCCCAAAACGCAGCCTCTGTCATTGACTGGCTGGTTGAAACGCACGGGCTTTCTTTTTCTGTTGTCGAGGATTTTGATTATCCCGGCCATTCACGTCGCCGCATGCACGGGCTGCCGACCAGATCCGGGGCAGAGCTGATTGACGCGCTGCGCGGTAGGATCGAGCATCTGGGCATACCGCTGATCTGCGAACGGCGCGCCGTGACGCTCTATGCCAAGGAAGCGCACATTCACGGTGTGCAGGTTTTGCGCCCGGACGGTGCCACCGAGACGATTGGTGCAAACCGTGTCATTCTGGCCTGCAACGGCTTTGGTGGAAACCGCGAAATGGTCACCAGCTATATGCCGGAAATCGACAGCGGCCTGTGGTTCGGACACGACGGCAACAATGGTGATGCTATCTCGTGGGGGCAAAAGCTAGGGGCAGCGACGCGGCATTTGGGTGCCTATCAGGGGCACGGTAATGTCGCCCATCCACACGGTATTCTCATAACGTGGGCGGTGATTTCCGAAGGTGGATTCCAGGTCAACCGTCATGGCAACCGGTTCTGGAACGAGGCGCAAGGCTATTCCGAGGCCGCGCGTGCGGTTCTGGGCCAGCCAGACGGATACGCTTGGTCTGTATTTGACATGCGCATTGCAGACATTGCGCGCCAGTTTGCCGATTTCAAAAAAGCCGAAAGCCAAGGGGCCTTGATCTGGGCCGAGACGATTGGCGCGCTAGAGCAGAAATGCGGATTTCCCGAGGGCAGCCTTACTTCAGCGGTCACTGACATTCCTTCGAAGGGTGAGGATGCGTTTAGTCGGAAATGGACGGGACAGCACCTCAAGCCACCATTTTGTGCGGTCAAAGTGACAGGGGCGCTGTTTCACACCCAAGGGGGGCTTGATATCGATCCTTCCAGTGCACGCGTCCGAAAGATAGCGTCTGGTACATTTGAAAACCTGTACGCAACGGGCGGTGCTGCTGTTGGCGTTTCCGGGACATCTGACAGCGGCTATTTGTCGGGCAACGGATTGCTTGCCGCGAGCGTTCTGGGATGGATCACAAGCGGCGGCTAGGGGTTCTGTCGCAAACTTCGGCGCACGACGGAATGACTCATAACTTTGGACACAGCTAGGCGGTTTTCATTTTGTCGTATGCAGCTTTCATTTTCAGCCCCAACTCGCGGGCAGCTTCTCCCACTTCATCCGCAGACTTGTCAAACTCTGACCGGGACAGAAATTTGTCCCACTCGGCCTGAAGCTCTTCCCATTCGTCTTCTGCATCTTTCGAAGCAAGATGGAGCTGCAGTTTGAGCTCATCACGGCGTTGCTTAAGCTCTTTCATAATCTCAGTCACGTCGATCATTGGTTAGTCCTTTCTTTTTTCCAACATGCGATGTTGTCCAGAAAGTATATTAAAGTCAAATACCTGATGGCATCAATTTTCATATTCGATGCTGAAGCCAACCGTCAGCTTGCTGAAGAAAATCGAAGTATTTGAATGCTATAAACTTGGTAACCGTGGGCGGTTAGCCTCACAGCAGAGGGCTGAACAACCGAGCAAAAGGCGCACCATTCCGTTGACGGAAGTTTCGATCTTTGAGCGTCTGAGTCAAACGGAACGATCTGGTGAAATCATCCTCGAACATCGCTGCAGTTTCAGCCGCTGTCTCCTTGTCAAAGACGATCGCCGTTTCTTCAAAGTTCAATCGACAAGAACGGTTGTCGAGATTTGTGGTCCCAACAGAAGAAACTCTGTCATCGACCAGAACGACCTTCTGATGCATGAAGCCTTCGTCGTAACGCCAAACTTCGACGCCAGCTTCCATAATTTCATCAAAATAAGCTAGTGCGGCAAGCCATGGTATTTTATGATCGACGACTTCCGGTGTGAGCACCTTTACGTCAACACCACGCATAGCCGCGAGTTTTAGAGACGTTAGGATATCGTTTTCTGGCACGAAGTATGGCGAGGCAATCCACAGACGCTCCGTTGCTGAGTTGATCAAGTCGCAGAAATAGAGGCTACCGGTGTCGAAACTATCCCCCGGTCCAGTTGCCAGAATTACGCCGTCCTTGTCTGCTTCGCTGTTCGTGACTTCCCAGTCCAATTCATTGGTCAGGTTCTCATGCGTTGCCCAATGCCAGTCTTCAGCAAAGATCAATTGGAGTTGCAAAACGATGGGGCCGGTAAGGCGAGCATGGGTATCCCGCCAAAGCCCAAATTTTGGGTTCTCGCCCATGTATTCGTCGCCCATGTTGAGGCCGCCGGTGAATCCGACACTACCATCTACCACTACCGTCTTCCGATGGTTCCGGAAATTGATCTGAAATCTGCTTTTTGGCCCACCTTTCGCATGTGCGTTCATAACCTCAACGCCACCTTGAGACAGTGCTGCCAGATAACTCTTGGGCAGCTTTGCACATCCCACAGCATCGTAGATCAGGCGCACCTTGACGCCGTTTTGCGCACGTTCGATCAGCGTATCGCGCAAACGACCACCGATCTTGTCATCGTTGATGATGTAAGACTGCACCAATACGTATTTTTGCGCCGCGGCTATCGCGCCGAAAATCGCATCAAATGTTTTTTCACCATCAATCAGCAACTCCAGATCATTTCCCGAAACAACCGGCATATCACCGATCTTTTCCAAAGCATCATAACTCTGTGTGTTTTCTGTGAGGTTCGGTGGATATCGTTTCTTGAAATCCTTCAGTCCAGTTATGACTTCATCGCTGTCCCGCCGCGCCGTCAGGTAGCCACTAAATTTAAAATTTCCAAGGAAAAGAAAAACGGGCAAGGCCAGAAAAGGTGTTGCCGTCAGGAACACGACCCAAGCGACCGATCCCTGTGGGGTGCGGGCATGGCGCACCGCGAGAACAACACAGTAAACCGCAGCTACTTCCAGAAGGAGAAATAGGACAAGGCCAGCTTGAAAATTCATGTCGATATCCTGCTATGCATTGGCTGTTTTTAAAAGTTTATTTCTATGCGGACTGCCGCACAAATCAAAATCCACACTCGGTCGCTTTGAGATTTTAAACCGCTTGCATGTGGCTGATTACGTCGGCGCAATCTCGGGTTAGCTCCAATCTAACCGTATGTCGCTCCAGATAGGCAGATGGTCCGATGCAATCTTCGTACGGTCGCTTTGATCAACGCCTGCATCCAGAAGCTCCAGCCGGTGGCTCAACGCAAAACGATCAAGCCCAGCCAACGGGCGGGCGCTGTGAAAGGATTTTCCTGGGCTCACGATATCAAATTTGTCTTCAAGAGGTTCGAGCCCCACAGTTGCCGACCATTCGTTGAAATCGCCCATAATAACCGCATCAGAAATTTCATTCCGCTCAAGGTGCGCCCTGATTTTCGCAAGCTGAGCTCGGCGATACGGCCGCAAAAGTCCGAGGTGCACCCCGATAACAGATACCCGTTTGTTCGCGTCGCCAATATCAACGCGAACAGCTCCTCTGGGTTCCAGTCCGGGCAATTCCAATTGATCAACTTCATGAATGGTCAAACCCTTGCGCACGAGAACAGCATTGCCGTGCCAACCAAGGCTCACCGTATTTTGGGCAAGTTCTGCAATTTGGAAATCCGAGTTGGCTTCTAGAAAAGCCCTGTCGATGGAAGCAGGTCGTTCTCCTAGACGCTTGTCTACTTCCTGAAGCGCAACGACGTCAGCGTCCAACCGATTGATGATGTCAAGAATTCGACCCGGGTCACGACGATAGTCGAGCCCTACGGACTTTCGGATATTGTAGCTTGCCAATCTCAGTCGATCCGTGCCGTCCAAGGTTCCGACCAACTCCGTTTTGAGGGTTTTCGTAGACGCCTGGGGCCCCTTCATATTCAGGCTAAGGCAGCGACAAGTTCTTGTCGAGTTTTCGCTGGCAAGCCAATTCGGCACCCACAGGGAAAGCTCTGATTTTAGACGAGGTGCGGCAAAACAGGTGGGTATCAACAAAGTCTTTCCGGCACCCGACAGGAAGGACACTCTTTTTTAGGGGGGTGGACGACAGCGAGCTTGCCTTTTTCGTTGGCCCCCTGAGGCATGACTTGTATAATTCTTTCTGGCGCAAATACTGGTCAAACAATACGGCTCATAATTCAGAAGAGGATGAAGCATATCGGATGACGCAGGATAAAACTACAGACAAAAAAATATCAGGCATACCGGTTGTTCCTAGATGGTTTTTAACCATCGTCTCGCTCCCTATCGTAGTCGGATTACTTTGGTTTGGGCGTGGTTTCCTAATCCCGCTCGCGTTGGCCTCATTGCTGTTTGTTCTAAACATCGCGCTAATAGATCGTTTGAACTCTGCAACAGTTTTCGGCCGAGATGTTCCTCGCTGGATAGCCTACATTGGGGAAACGACAGGTTTGTTCATTTTGCTTTCGGCTTTCGGATACGCCTTATCAAACCAAGCGACAGTGGTGGCGGAGGCCGGACCCAGATATGCTGAGCGCTTGGCGTAACTGGAAACGCAGTTTGAATCATTCATTGGAGCCGGATGGGTCACCGCAATCGAAAAATCAATTCGGTCTTTGGACATCGGAAACTGGCTGACAGGATTTGCGGCGTCCACTGCTGGCGTGGTTGGGAACATTGGACTGATCCTTCTTTACGTTGCGTTTATGCTGGGAGAACGAAGCGCATTCACAAAGAAACTTCCAAGACTTTGTGCGACGCCAGATAGTGCCGGGGAGGTCGAAGAAATCCTGAGGTCGATTTCAGCCGGTGTCAGACAGTACGTTTGGATCAACACAGCCACCAGCGCAATGAGCGGCACACTGGCCTTTGTAGTTATGACAGCTTTAGGAGTCGACTTCGCATTTCCGTTGGCTCTTTTGGTTTTTTGCTCAATTTCATTCCGAGCATCGGATCATTCCTCGCCGTCGTTTTCCCTACGATTGTGGCTCTTCTTCAGTTCGAAACTATCATACCGGCTTTGATGGTTGTCGGGGTGTATGGGGGCGGTGACGCCATAATTGGAAACGTCGTGCAGCCAAGGCTGCAGGGTAAATCCCTTAACCTGAGTACTTTTGTAGTTATGGTGGCGCTCACATTCTGGAGCCTAATGTGGGGCGGAATTGGAGCATTCATTGCCGTGCCACTTACAGTGGTCATAATGATAGTTTGCTCCGAAACCCCAGGGTTGCAAATCTTTGCGAGATTACTCTCAAGCGATGGGATCTTACCAAAGGAACAGAATATCGAAGTCGAAGACACTGGGGATGATGCAACACTTTTTGCCTCACAGCCGTCAAGCCACAAAGGTGGCTGCACTGCCGCTCTTCCGAAACAGGCCCATTCCGAAACAGAAGAGGAACTTGCGTTGCTGAAACAAGAGCTGCTCGAGCGGAAAGAAGCCAGACAGCACAAATCTGAGTTGTGACCCAGCGTAAAATCTAGGCTAGGCGCTCACCGGCTTGGACTCTCCCAAAGTGGATAAATGCATACCTTTACGGCCGAGCAGCTTTCCCGTGTCAGTCCTTCTTCTTAAGTGCGGCAGTCAAGAGCGGGACCAAAAGCGTTGCTATAGACCCAAGCGGATTAGACCCCAGCCCTTTAATTGCATTAACTGTCTGGCGTGCTTCTAGCGTCATGCCTTCGAGCTCTGCTTCGAGATCGGTAATCGCCATATCTCGTACTTCGACGGCTGGCGCGATCGCGTCTTCCACGCTCATGCGTCTGGCTACAGAGGCAAGCAAGCCCGCGAGAGCAAGATTGACCAAAGCAAGCACTCCAGCCGCAACAGCAGGGGAAACCCGTGTTGTAAGAACAAAATAGAGCGCGGCATTTAGCAATATTAGCCCGGCCAGTGTCGCCAATCCTGCGAGCGCCATCAAGGCCGTTTGTTGTTGAACAACAGCGATACGACGCCGTGTTATCAACCGTTCTGTGCGGTAGATTGTGATTAGGTTTCTGCTAATTCTATTCATTCATATTATCCTACTTAAACGTCCGGCCAGCAACAAATCCAAAAGCGAAACTGCTCAGGAGGATTGCTATTGGATACTCCTTTTGCAGTTTTGTAAATTCATCCGTCAACTGTGTACGTAAGGCATCTAAGTTCTCGCCATCGATGCCGTGCTCGTCCAAAAGCTGCTTTAAACTGTCCATTGCATCTGTTTCGTTCCGAGACCCATCAGCCATATTCTTTTCTGGAGACTCCCTGACCTCCGAGCGTAGAGCCTCGTTTTGCGCGCGAAGCAGTTCTAGCTCAGCTCCCAACTCCGTTTTGGTTGCCATGATGAAGACCTCCTACGATGAACTTCAAATCTATCTGCACTTTTCATCAGAACCGTCCAGTCATGGCGATCAAATTGCCGGGTTCGGCAACACCTGCTGTCAGTCTCTAATAATCACAATCAAAGGCAAACAGCGTTTCGTCAAGCATCCAAAATTCTAGCGCTATCAAAATGCCCTGACCTGGTGAACTGGCGGAATGCAGCGACGACATTGTTATGGCTTGTTCAGGACCATGAACAGCGTCGAGAAGCTAGTCTGGTATCATTCTCGCCTCGATCTCGGGCTTTGGCCAAGACGAGCCATACGAGAACAAGGCAGGATTTGACCAGATCGCCCAAGGCATGGGCGGGCTGATGGGCACCACCGGTTTTGAGGACGGGCCACCGACACGTGCAGGCACCGCCGTGGCGGATCTGTCTGCGGGGCTTTATGCGGCCACTGGCATTTTGGTGGCGATCACGGAACGCACTCAATCAGGCCAAGGGCAATGGGTGCAGACCTCGCTGTTGCAAGCGCAAATCGCCTTGATGGATTTTCAGGCTGCCCGCTATCTGGTTGACGGCGAGGTTGCGGGGCGCGCAGGCAACGATCACCCCACGGTCACGCCAATGGGCGTTGTGGCCACCAGCGACGGGCATATCAATCTGGGCGTCGGCGGTGACGGGCAATGGCGGGTAGTGTCGCAAAGTTTCGGATTTCAGTTGCGTTGCCGGGCGTGTCGAGCCAGACCTTACACTTTCCCGAGACCAAGTCAGGATTGAATAGTTGATCAGTTTCAAAGGCGTGCAGTACCCGAAACCCGTGCTCCTATGCGCCGTGTATTTCTACGTTCGCTTTCCCGTTTCGTATCGCGATCTCGAAGAGATCATGGCAGAACGCGGCGTCGATTTGGATCATGCAACGCTCAACCGCTGGGTCGAGAAATATGCGGGCACCATCGCTGCTGAAGCGCATCGTCGAAAGGCCCCAACGGGTTGTTCGTGGCGGATGCTCAGGGAGCATCCTGCCTCCTGATGGCGTACGGGACTGATCTGCCAAAATGTCATTCACGAGGTTGGGAATTGCCCACCTCAGCCGCTTTGCTGGCTCGATCTAGGCCGGATCAATCTGAGCCCCTCACAGGAACATGTCGCTCGAGCTTTTCTTGCGCAGGTCCTGTCGCGTTTGCCCGCACGCGGAATATGAAACTTGGATGCGGCGGGCCACCGGTTTTCGTTTAGCGGGACGGTACAGGTGCCGCTTCGTCAATGAGCCCTTTTGATTTTAACGTCGCCCAAAACTCCGTTGGAATTGTTGTTTTAAACCAGTCAATGATTTGCTCCAGTTCGCGCTTATCACGTGGGCCCGGTATCACGGAACTGACGATATCATTCATCAGTGGGAACTGCAGGGCCGCGGCCGCCAGAGGAACAGCCCACGTGTCGGCGACAGCACCGAGCGCACGCGCCTTCTCTATGATTTCGGCGGGTGCCTTTGTGTAGTTCCACATTTCCCGGCCCGCCAAAATGCCAGAATTGAAAGGGCCTCCGCAGATGATCGATGTCCCTGCTGCACTACAGGCTGGGAAAAGCGTGTCCAGTGGCGTCTGCTCGAGCAGTGTGTAACGTCCGGCCAATAGAAAAACGTCCCAGTTCCCGATTTTCAGGGCATCCATGCAGGCTTCGTTCTCGTTAACACCCAGTCCAATTGCTTTGACTTGCCCTGTCTTGCGCAATTCATCCATTGCGCGATAACCGCCTTTTTCCAAATCTCGAAAGTGGCGCACGTTTTCCTCACCATGCTGGAAAGCTCCGATGTCGTGAACAAAGAGGATATCAATTTTGTCGATCCCGAGGCGCTGAAGATTGTCTTCATAGGCGCGCATAATGCCATCGTATCCGTAATCGTAAACTACGTGGAACGGTAACGGATCAATCATGCCAAAATCCATCGGGTTTGCGACTGCGCCCGGGTGAAGAAGTCTTCCGACCTTGTCCGAAAGCACATATTCTGTGCCGCGAAGCATATCGCCCATGACACGCTCGGACCTTCCAAACCCATACCATGGAGCGGTATCGAAGTAGCTGATGCCAGCTTCTTTGGCGGTTCGTATCAAGTCCGCTGCTTGAGCGTAGTCGAGATCAACGAAATTTCCTCCAAGAGGTGCGCCGCCTAGTCCAAGCGTATCAATCGCAAGCCCGGTCTGACCAACCTGTCGTTTTTCCATGCTTGGCAACTCCCTGTCTAGCGCCATTTGAAGCAGATATTTGACTGTGCTACCAGTCGCCGCTTTGCTTCGCAGAGAAGTGGCTCATTCAAAGTGCAACGAACGGCGGCTCTTCACACGTGTTCTTGAGAGAACGTAATAGAGACAGTTGAGAGGCTTTGTTGATGGCGTCGTCTAATCGCATAGTGTTTTGCAAGCACTTTTTCCCATAACCCAGCAATCGCGGTACCTTTTCGGGCTCCTACGTAGATTGGCAAAGCTGGTCTTGCACTTTGCTCCTGAGGGTCGAGATCTCGTATGCCGGGTGCAGGGTCGTCTTCGCGGTCGACATATAGCCGCCGCATGATGGGTTTAGCAGGTGGAGCTTCCAATGTGGATGACGCACTCAACAGTGAATGCCGGTGCAGCCCATCAAACGGAATTACTCAACCCACGTCCCGGCAGGGACGTCTCGCCGCGCTCAGGATGTCGAGCGCAAGAGGGTGTTTAGAGGCTTAATGGTTGAGCAATCGGATTGAACGCTGATCCGGTTTTCAGCATCGCATGCATTGTGACTGCCAATTTGCGTGCCAATGCGACTGCTGCGCGTTTCGTGCCAACACGTTCCTTAAGCTTGAGCGCCCATGTTCGCAGATCACTTTGCATCTTTGACCGGGTTAGGATGACGAGTGCGGCCTCGTAAAGGAGCCCTCTGAGATGTCGATCTCCGCGGCGAGATACCCTGCCGCTGTAATCAACCTCCCCAGATTGGTATCGTCGGCTGGTCAGTCCGAGCCAGGCCCCGACAGCGCGTGAGTTTTTGAAGTTACCCGGATCTTCAATAGCTGTCGCATAGGACGTGGCTGTAATTGCACCCACTCCAGGGATGGTCATGAGAAGTCGACAGGCGTGGCTTTTGCGCGCCACCGCGAGCAGCAGTTTTGTAAGATCCGCTGCGCGCATCCGCATGTCGTGCCAAGCATTCAACAGTGGCAATAGAATGTTGGAGAGCTCGGTCTGATCCACCAGAAGTCTACGAACATTTGCGTCAAAGCTGCGTCCTTTGCCCGAAGGCACAATCAATCCGAACGTCTTCATGAGCCCACGGATTTGGTTTGACAATTCGACTGTGATCCTGACCAGTCGAGTTCGCGCAGCTATCAGTGAACGAGCAAGCATACTGTCATAACCTTTCACGCGAACCTCTCGATAAAAACCGACCTCAGCTAACTGAGCCAGACCATCTGCATCATTTGCATCCGTTTTGTTCGCCGCCATGTCGAGCGCCGCCTTAGCGTGGCGTGCATCGATACAAATAGCAGGCAGTCCCTCTTCCTTCAAAGCATGATAAAACCACACTGACAGCGGACCAGTTTCGAAAATCACCCGCACGACGCCGGGTGCGCGCTTTCTAACAATTTGCGCAATTCGCGCTGGATCTGAATTGCATTTCCCTCGCCAAACGCGCGCACCTGCGCGCCGAATGGAAATCGCAGTCTCTTTCATTGATACGTCGAGTCCGATATAATCGGCCATGGCTGTTCTCCAATGATGCTTGGGCCAGACACCTCGTCATGAGCCCGTATTTTCATCTTATCGGGGAACAACCACCATCAACTTCTTTTGAAGTTTCATGGCGACTCATCCCGCGATTACACCATGTGGATGCCCCCACCTACCGGAATCGTAATGTGCCACTGTGATGTTTAAGAGAGCATCACTCAAAGGGAGAGTATCCATGTCAGAAGTCACCATGATCGGCATAGACCTTGCAAAGCGCGTGTTTCAACTTCACGTGGCCTGTGCCAGCGGGACGGGTATTTTTTGCAAGAAACTGACGCGGGTTCAGCTTCTTGCATTTATAAGCCGGCAACCCACGTGCCTTGTTGCGATGGAGGCCTGTGCTACAGCCCATTAAATTGAGGAGCTCGGCCATCCCATACAAGGGCTCAGCCGGACCGCTGCACCTGCTAATAGATAGTACAGGCATCAAGGTTGAGGGTGAAGGCGAATGGAATGCCCGCAAGCATGGCGGTCCTAAACGCCGCCTCTGGCGCAAGATGCATATCGGGATTGATGAGCAAACACTGGAAATACGTGCAATCGAGGTCACGAGTAGCAGCATCGGTGGCGCACCTGTGCTGCCTGATCTGCTCAATCAGATCCCGCCAGATCAAGACATCGGCAGCGTCACCGCCGACGGGGCATACGACACACGCAAATGCCATGATGCGATTGCCGCGCGAAAGGCCCACGCCGTCATACCGCCGCGCAAGAATGCTAAGCCGACACACCCGGTGCCAGAGCGCGCAACGAAGCGGTGCGGGCCCAAAGTATCTGGGCCGCGCATTGTGGCGACAGGTGACCGGATATCACCGGAGAAGCCGGGTTGAGACAAAGATGCATTGTGTGAAACTACTGGGTCAAGGCCTCTCAGCGCGCGACTTTGATCGGCAGGTTGCGGAGATCCAAATCCGTGCAGCGATCCTAAACGGCTTCACAGCACTTGGCATACCACGTACCGTGACCGTAGGCTAAATCCGTCTTGGGTGAGGGGAAGCTCGGCCTCAGACAAATTTGTGCAACAATGCCAACCCAAAAGGAAAAACCATGGCCCATGGCTACCAGTCCGGACGTCTGAACCTGCCTTTTGTTGGCATCGCAACCTTTGGCAAATACCCATATGTGGAGGATTGGGACAACATCGACGCCGATGTCGCAATTCTTGGGGCGCCGTTCGACTTTGGCACGCAATGGCGGCCCGGCGCACGTTTTGGCCCACGCGGCGTGCGCGAGGCATCAATGCTGTTTTCCTTTGGACATGCTGGGGCCTATGATCACGAAGACGATGTGACGTACCTTGAAAAGGCCCGTATCGTTGATCTGGGCGACGCCGATATTATTCACACGGACACGATCAACAGTCACAAAAACATCGAGTTCGGTGTGCGCAAGATATTGGGTGCGGGCGCGCTGCCTGTCGTCATCGGGGGTGATCATTCAGTGAATATCCCGTGTATTAACGCCTTCTCAGACTTTGGCGATATTCACTTGGTGCAGGTTGATGCGCATCTGGATTTTGTCGACGAGCGTCATGGTGTCCGATTTGGTCATGGTAACCCGATGCGCCGAGCTGTCGAGAAGGATTATGTGACGGGCCTTAGCCAGTTCGGCATCCGTAACGTGTCATCTACCGCGAAAGAGGGGTACAACGATGCGCGGTCCCGCGGCTCAGACATTCTATCCGTGCGCCAAATCCGCAAGCTGGGTGTCGAAGCCGTCGCTGCACGCGTACCTGCCGATGTGGACATCTACCTGACGATTGACATTGATGGCTTCGATCCATCGATTGCACCGGGAACAGGTACGCCCAGCCATGGCGGGTTTCTTTACTACGAAGTGCTAGAACTGGTCGCGATCCTTGCGAAGCGACAACGGATTGTGGGGATTGATTTGGTTGAGGTCGCGCCAGACTATGACCACACAGGCAGTACAACGACTTTGGCCGCCCAGCTTCTGCTGAATATCATCGGCCGGATCTTGCACGCACAGCAAGCCACGCCATGACTTTTAGCCCACCATCAGAACCTGGTCGCTTCGCACCCCGCTTTGCCGAGATCGCAACGTCTACCTTTCAACTGGCTGGGTAACTGGGGGTCTTTCGAATGGATATCCGGGATGCGTGGCCCAGAAGGGTCCGCCCATTTCCTGCAGCGGGCGGGCTTTGCTCCCTGGTAAGGCACCGGTGCGCAGCGTGATGACGATGTCCGACACGACATCTGGATTGGCTCGGAAATAGGAGTAGCATCGTCAAGTTGCGGGACATCTCAAAAGCCGGTACGTGGGCGCATGACCTAACCCAAGCAATCTGGCACCTTTTCAGGTCAACGGTTTCCACCTGAGATTATCGCATACGCCGTCTGGGCCTATCATCGATTTCCCATGAGTTTGCGCGATGCTGAGTATCTGTTAGCCGCACGCGGTGTTGTGGTCAGCTACGAGATCATCCGCGCTTGGGTTGCGAAATTCGGGTTACAATATGCCAAGGCGATCCGCCCAGATCGACCTAAAGTGGCGGGCGAATGGCACCTGGACGAAGTCGTCCTTCCGATAAATGGTAAGAAGTATTGGCTGTGGCGCGCTGTCGACAGCAAAGGCGATGTGCTGGACATCCTCGTGCAGTCTCGGCGCAATAAACGGGCCGCGATTCGGTTCTTCCCCAAACTATTCAAGGCATTTGGTGAGCCACGGGTGATTGTCACCGATAAACTCCGAAGCTATGGCACCGCCTTGAAGGAGCTTGCTCCGGGAATAGAGCATCGCAGCCATAAGGGTCTCAACAATCGATCCGAAGGGTCACACAGGCCGACCCGACGGCGAGAAAAGATCATGGGGAGGTTCAAATCGCCGAGACAAGCCCAGCGATTTCTTTCCGTTCATGATCAGGTCAAAACCGTCTTCCGCCCGCGCCGCCACACCCTTTCAGCAGCTGCCTATCGCCAGACGAGAGCCGATGCCCATTGGATATTTGGGACGACATCACGCGTGAGCTTAAGGCTGCTTGAGATCTAGCGCCCCGGCTATCGTTGCGAACGATCGCCGACAACTTGACGATGCCGCCGGGGCTGAACACCTAGCTTAATCTGTCTTAATCCACGCCTTGGCGGCCTCGAGATCATTATTTCCGAAATACCGCGCCTCTTGCCCGATCAGGCGTTTAACAACCTGCACGACCATCGCTTCCCAGCGCGAATCGCCGACAACGGCTGCCCGGTCCAACTGGCCAACATGATCGCGAACAAGGTGAAAGTGCGCAGCCATTGCGCCAAGCCCCTGCCAGCCGTCGAAACGCCTAATGTCCAGCAACAGGCGGAAGCGGTCATTCTTACGAATAAAGGCATTCAGGTTCTCGGTTTCAGAGGCATAGACGTCTGCGCCAACCTTACCCAGTAGCTCAACATGCAGCGTGCCACTGCCCAAATCGGTTTGATGGATAGCACCTAACGATTCAAACAGCCAAAGGCGGGCTTCGTCCTCAGCCTTTTTACCAAACACTGACACAGGACAGGGCATCAGGATAGAAAACGCGCGGACCATTCGTGCCATTGCCGTGTTGGCGGTAACTATGGCAACCCGTTCAAACCCACTCCAATTACTTACGCCCAGCTTAGCGTCGTCCCAAAGTGCGCCCATTGTGAAATCAGTTAGGCCAGCATTCAGCACCACCAGCATCCGCACCTTTTCACCTTGGGCAAGCGCCGCGTCCAAGGCGGGCATCAGGACATCGCTATAGTCTTTGTCCGTGATCGGTGCAGACATGTACACCTCAAGCAGGCTCTCTTGCGCCCCAGATTTAACCGCAATCATTATCGCTTCTCCTTTAAGGTGACCGAATAACCCTATGGTACTGAGGATTGAGCTAGGTTGATCCAGATCAACGCACCCAAAGGTCAGACAGGTAAAGCCGTCGTATCGCTGGCTTTGCGCAGCGCAAAGCAGGATTGCATCAGAGCCGATAAAGAAACCACCGCAACCATAAGGCGCTAACTGCGCGACAAGACCCTCTGTATTATTGAGCCAGCGATGTTGTCTTTCATGTTGATGCCGATAGGGTGCTTAGAGGATTTTCTCAGAGGCCCGCCTTGAAGACTTTCACATAGCAACACGGATGAACGAACATGTCTGACCTCGAAAGCCTAGATACTTATCTCTCCTCAGATGACAGCCCAGATGATTGCATGATGCTGTCTGACTTGGATGGCTTTCTGCATGGAGTGGCTTGCTCTCCCAGTTCTATCTCTGCTGAAGAGTGGATGCCTGTTGCATTGGGAGGCTCACCTGATGACGTGCCCGATTGGGTTCTGCAGAGCATCGCGCTGATTTACGATAGTATCATCCAAGGACTTGCCTTTGATCCTCCCGAGGTAGAACCCATCTTCTGGGAAGCTCGAGAAGGCCACGTCATTGCAATGGACTGGTGCGAGGGGTTTATGGAAGCTGTCTCAATGCGACATAAACAGTGGCTGAGACTCACGGAGAGCGGCATAGGAGGCAAGCTTATCACGCCGATAATGGTGCACCTGATTGATGAAGGGGGTAATTCAATGATGGGCATACCGCAAGAGAAGCTAGACGAGACACTGGAGCAAGCAGCGGCGGAGATACCCCAATCAGTGGTAGCTATTCATAGGTTTTGGTGAGTGGCCCAAGAGGGCTCTGCCGCAAAGTTTCAGAATATGGGCCAGCGTACAAACCTGTGATAGCCGCCGCATTTTGAATTGGCGGATGAGCATCAGAACGGGACGATTGGCTTCAAAGGCGCGCAGTACCCGAAATCAGTGATCCTATACGCCGTGTATTTCTACGTTCGCTTTCCCGTTTCGTATCGCGATCTCGAAGAGATCATGGCAGAACGCGGCGTACACGATGACGGATTTGGGATAGTGGCTGCCTTTGAAACTGACCAACTCCTCAACCCTGACTGAGTCTCGGGAAAGTGTGCGGTCTGGCTCGACACGCCCTGCAACCCAACTGAAATCCAGAACTTTGCAACACTACCGTTTTCCTGTTCAGCTGAATGAGAAATATCAATTTCTGTCACTAAAGCAGCGTCATTCTGAGATGGATGGTGGGCCTAACCGACCTGCCCTTTCCTAGGAGAGGTCACATGCACGACGATATTCCAAACACAGGGCAATTCCGGAAACCCATCGGCACCATAGATCCGAGAAAAATGTTAGCTTTGGACATAACTGATCTTGGGGTTGATGAAGGAATTGACGTAACCATCTATCCAGAAAGTTCGGATCAGATTTTGTTTGAAACGATCCTCGCAAATCCGGAATCCCGAACTTTACTTGCGTACGGCAGCCGTGAGGCTAAGGTATTTTGGCAGTGCCTAAATACATATGTGGGTGTTGAATACGCGCCGAAATTATTGTTAACCGCGCGGTGCCGTTTCAGCCCCTTAGCGATAGCTGTCTCCACAAAGTCTATGGGACATGCGGGAGTCCGCAATACGGGCTTTCTCCGATTGGTAGAGGAATTGCTGGACGAAATTTTGACCCGTGAGCCGGGCGTGCTCGTCGAAGTAGCTCTAACCCACCGCTATCCTGCATTTGCCAATTGCATCAACTATTAGTCAAAGCGCGTTCTTACATTGTCTATGAGACTGGTTCGGAAGGTTTGTTCATCATGCAAGACGAGGTCATTGCGTTCCTGAAGTCGCCACGCTGGCATCCCGGTGGCGGGCCAGTTGAGATGGTCCAAACGCATGGCGCGTTGATCTTTTTGGCCGGGGATGTCGCGCTCAAAATCAAACGCGCAGTCCGCTACGATTATTTGGACTTTTCCACGTTGGACTTGCGCGAAGTCATGCTGCGCCGCGAATTAGAATTAAACAAACCCACAGCACCAAGAATCTATCATGACGTCATACCTGTGACGCGCATGTCTGATGGGAGCCTTGCACTTGACGGGGATGGTGCCCCCGTTGAATGGGTACTACGCATGTGGCGGTTCCCTAAAACAGACGAACTGGCCGCAATTGCAGATGCGGGTGGCATTGACGACGCACTTGCCAACAAACTGGGAACGGCCGTTTTTGAATATCATGCCCAGAATCCACAACGCGACGACGACGGTGAACGCCTGATCCGGGGTATTCTGGATGAGCTTGACCGGGTCTTTGTAGAGATGAAGGAGCCATTGGGATCGGGATTGATCGATCGGTTTCATCATGAAAGTCGTGCAATGTTGAAGCGGGTTGCGGCGCTACTGCGGTGTCGCACTGAAGCAGGGCATGTGCGGCGATGCCATGGTGATTTGCACCTTCGAAATCTAGTACTTTTAGACGATAAACCGGTGCCTTTTGACGCGCTGGAATTTAACGAGGCGCTCGGCACCTGCGATGTGCTTTATGATCTGGCTTTTCTAATCATGGATCTTCTGCACCGGCACCAGGGTCGTGCAGCCAATATGGTGCTGAATGCTTACCTTCTGGCTGCTTTGGACAGCGAAGATGAAGGGCTCGCAACCCTACCCCTGTTCGTGGCTATCAGGGCTGCTATTCGCGCGATGGTATCGGTACAGACGGCCACGGCGACCGGAGTGGCCCCAAGCCCTGATGCGGCTCAGTTTCTCAATGAAGCGATAGCCTTCTTGCGGCCACCAACGCCGTCCATGGTGCTGATTGGGGGGTTATCAGGTACAGGTAAAACAGCTGTATCACGTGCGCTGGCCCCTTCAGTTGGCAGATCGCCAGGAGCGGTGCACTTGCGCAGCGACTTGGAGCGTAAGGTGATGTTTGATGTGGGCGAACAGGAACGTCTCTCTTTGGAAAAATATGCAACTGAGACACGGAATGCTGTCTATCTCAGAATGTTTGAGCGCGCAGATAGGATACTTGCCGCTGGCCACTCCGTTCTATTAGACGCGACATTTTTAGACTCGGCCATCAGGGTGGAAGCAGGGGTCATTGCGCGCAAGGCGGGTGTCACGCTGCAGGCGCTCTGGCTTAAAGCGCCCCTGCCGGTCCTGATTGACCGGGTTCAGGCCCGTTCAGGTGACGCCTCGGATGCGGATGAGAGCGTGGTCCGGCAACAGTCAAAAATCTGCAAAGCGCCCACTGATTGGCACATTGTGTCTACAGCAGGTTCACTGAATGATACGATTACAAAGGCTCAAACAGCCTTGCATCTGACTAAAAACACCTGATTTCAATCAAAGATTGGAGAGGAAAATGCATACTTACCTTGTAACGAGACGACGTGTTTTGTTGGTAAATTACCAGCGTTATCTGGAAGCAGATCGTGCCTGGGACACAGCGTTGCACGAAGTGAAAACCTGGTTTCCATCAAATTGCCAACCTAGCCTTTTAGTAATCGGAAACCCTGGCTCTAAGATACGAAAGATTTACGAACAGCGTGAGCGAGCGTTGATGCAATTGGAAGCTGCTCACATTAAACTTGAAACGGCAAGGCAACGCCTAAATGCACGGCGCGTAAAAACGCTGGCTTCATTTGTTGTACTCCTTACTTGAGCCTCTCAGTACTTAGGGCCTTCTTGTTCAAGTGCTTGATTTAGAAGAATTCGCGCATTCGCTCCGTGCGATTGGATTAAGTTTGTAGCCATGCAAGCGCCCGATTTGGGACGCAGCGCTACCAACCTCGCGTGGCTCAAAGCCAGTTGGCTTGAAAGGGCGTAAAATATGACTGATGAAGACGACCTTTGGAACCTTGAAGAACGGTTTTGGACGGAAGGTGCTGACAGCGCACGGCATATGACAGCGAAGGATGCTGTTTTTGTTTTACCATATCCTTCAAGAATTCTTCGGGGTGATGCCCTTTGGCGGGAGAGCGGCGTTGCGCAGCGATGGCGGTCTGTCGTGATGACTGAACGCTATTTCAAACAAGAAAAGGGCGTCGCCGTTCTCGCCTATCGTATCTCTGCCGAACGAAGTGATGTGGCGCTTTACGAAGCTCTATGCACTTCGTCTTACTTGCAGGATGACGGAATGTGGCTGCGAATAGTGCATCAGCAAACTCCTGTACCCTAACATAAATTTTGAGCATGTCGCCGCAATTTGACAAGTGCAAAAAGCTGAGCACGTGTTTGACCTGAGCCCCATCTCGCCTCAAGACAAAGTTTGCGACACAACCAAGCTGCCTCATCCATCAGCGGCATCTTTGTGCAACGACAGCCCGCGCAGAAGCTCAAATTTGACACGGTTTGCACTGACCTGCCGATAGAACGAAATCAGAAAAGTTGTTGGGCCTTGTAACCGACCCAGTCCCATAGTCGCCGCAACAATGGTGCCGACATCTGTTTGACCTTTTAAAACAAGCAGTCCGCCAAGCATGAAAACAGAAACTGTCCCCGCGCCGTTGATAGTGCTCAACAGGAATTTGGTCGACAATTTCCACTTAAACATTGATCGCCTGACGTCGTAGATACGGTCAAAATCCTCTAAAACCGATTTCACGACGACCTGAAGCTCCGTCGCCGTGATCTGATCGGTCGCACGGCGCAACAATCGGACGCGCTCCGCCAACAGGGCGTTTACCTTGCGCTGTGTAGATAAGACGATAACCACCTGAGGTGCGATTATCAAAAGCGCCACGATGCCGAGACCCGGTTGAGTTGAGGCGACAAAGCTGACCACACTGATCAAAGTGCCGATCTGCATTACAGGTTCGGAAAAGGCACTGCCTGTGAATTTCCCAAGCTCTTCAGCTTCGGCTGAAATAGCCGTCGACAAGGTCCCCGTAAGAATGTCGCCATGCGACTTTTCTTCATCTGCAGCCTCTTGAAGCAGCCTTCCCCGAATGAGGCGGATCACGTTTTCCCCCAGTAGCTGTGACCGGTACCCCATGAGCCATTTGAGCCCCAGACTAAGCACGATCACTCCTATCATCCCCCCCCCAAGCAGGAAGAGGTGAGACGTCTCAAAGTTGCCTTTTGTCAAAAGGTTAACGATCTCTTGCTGAAATTTCAGTGGAGCAGCAGCCAGAGCCGCAATAGCAAGCGAAAGAAGAATGAGAAAAATCTGACGAGGTCCACTGATGCGCCAGATTGCGGCATATAGTTGAAACATAGGAAGTCCTTGCGAAACGGATTTACAACATTGGCAGTTGCGCAGAGGTGAGCCTTTACAAGCTACCCATGCGCGCCTCACTTGCGTTGATCCAAGGCAACTGTTGCGATGTACGTTGAAATACACGGCGTATAGGATCACGGATTTCGGGTACTGCGCACCTTTGAAACTGATCAACTCTTCAATCCTGACTGAGTCTAGGGAAAGTGTTGGGCCTGGTTCGACACGCCGGGCAACGCAACTGAAATCCGAAACTTTGCGCCACTACCAGAACGTATTGATCTTGCCGTTTTCTCCATCGGTGTGACAGCGGGATACGCGTTCGGCTGGTGCATGTTCCCACAATCAAGTTTAATCTAGCCGATAGTTACCCCACGAAAGGCCGGATCGATGAACCTCCCGAGGACACGGGCGCTTGGCCTCATAGCTGCGCTTTTCACAGTGACTATCTGGGCAGCTTTCATGCTGGTCACGCGGTTCGCGGTAAAGGGCAGCTTCACGGTCGAAGAACTCCTTATTCTTCGTCTGGTGCCCGGTGCCTTAGTTATGGCCCCGGTTATGTGGCGTTTGGGTGTGATGCCGCATGGACAGTCCTGGCCACGCGCTGCGATGTTGATGGTTGGTGCCAGCGCTGTCTTTCCCTTCGTGGTATCCACGGGGCTCACCTATGCGCCTGCTTCGGATGGCGGGGCATTGGCTCCCGGCATGCTGCCTTTCTGGACCGCACTGGCCGCCTATGCCATGACAGGAGAAGTTATCGGCCCACGCCGTCGGCTTGGTCTGGCGATGATATTGGCTGGCGCAATGATCGTCAGCCTTTGGCAAATGCTCGCTGGAACAGTCGATGGCGCATGGAAGGGCCACCTGTTGTTTTTGACCGGATCAGGGGCTTGGGCTATCTATTCCGTCATTTTTCGCCATAGCGGTCTCAGCCCACTGCATGGCCTGGTCATTGGACTGTTTTGGGGTACGCTGCTTATGACGCCTCTGTTGCTGGCCACGGGCAATGTTAGCTTTGCCACATCCGGCTTGAGGGACATCGCCGTGATGATCGTGCTTCAAAGCTTCATAATCGGTATTTTGGCGATGTTCCTGTTCGGTTACGCAGTGCAAATCCTAGGAGCTGCCGAGACCGCTGCCTTTGGTGCCCTGACCCCTATCCTTGCCTTGTTGGGTGGTGTGGCCTTTCTTGGTGAAACCGTGACGCCGCTGAAGGTGGCTGGCGTCACCCTCGTGGCGGCGGGTGTATTTTTGGCTTCGGGTATGCTGAGCAAGCCCCAGTCAGTGTCCGCATCCTGATCACGCAATCATCCTTGTTTACATGCTCGCGCCAGACGCGACTTCTGCACGCCTTCGGGCCAAAGTGCACAAGCAATACGGACAACGTCAGCAAAACGAATCCAGAAACAGATTTTACGATATGAAATTGGGACAGCGCTGAACACTTTTTGCAGGCATGATGATTTGCTTGTCATTACTGAGCAGCAACGTTTCGGGAAAATTCTTGCCGTCAAATTTGGGTATGCTTTGCAAGCCTGAGAGATGCCATACTGTGATAGGATCAACGAAATGTGACCGCAGCTGGTAGTGTCGCAAACTTTTGGAGCGCTGTTGCACTTCTCGACAGTGACGGTCTTTGGGCAGCCTTTCGACATCTCATTCAAGGTTTAAGCGATTGATCAGCTTCAAAAGCGCGCATTATCCGAAATCGGTTATCCTATACGCGGTGTATTTCTAAGTTCGGTTTGCAGTATCGTATCGGGAGCTTGAAGAAATCATGGCCGAGCGCAGTGTCGATGTTGATCATGCAACGCTCAATCGATGGGCCGAGAAATATTCTGTCGCCGTTGCCAGTGAGGCGCGTTGTCGGAAGGCGTCGACCGGTCGATCTTGGCGGGATGGACGAAACCTATATCAAGGTCAAAGGCCAGTGGACATATCTCTATCGAGCGATAGACAAATGCGGCAATACCCTTGATTTCATGCTGTCCGAACGACGTGATGAGGCGGCAGCGACCGCATTCTTCGCCAAGGTGATCGCCAGTAACGGCTGGCCGGACAAGGTTGTCATCGACAAGAGCGGATCAAACGCGGCCGGTCTGTTCAACATGAATTGCCTGCTGGTGATGCATAACTGGTGTTGGTTGATCGAGGTTCTGCAGGTGAAATATCTCAATAATATTATCGAACAGGATCACCGTTTCATAAAGAAGATTACCCGCCCCATGCAAACCTTCAAATCGTTCAATTCAGCCGCATCCACTCTGGCGGGCATCGAAGTCGCCCACATGATCCGCAAAGGACAATTTGACCGACCAGGGCTGTCCGGATTCGAGCAGTTCGCAGAACTCGCTGGATAATTGTATCCGAGCGAGGCCCCATCTCGCCTCACGACAAAGTTTGCGACACAACCTCTCTATTTCGTTTTCTCAAGAAAACGCGTGAAGAGCCGCCGTTCGTTGCACTTTGAATGAGCCACTTCTCTGCGAAGCAAAGCGGCGACTGGTAGCACAGTCAAATATCTGCTTCAAATGGCGCTAGACAGGGAGTTGCCAAGAATGGAAAAACGACAGGTTGGTCAGACCGGGCTTGCGATTGATACGCTTGGACTGAACACCTAATCAATCGTAGGTGGATAAATGGACAAGGCAAAATTCTACTCAGAAATTGCGGACGGGCCCTCTCAGGGCGCGGCCTATTGGGTGCGTACAGATAATAACGTGCGCCTGCGTGTAGGCACTTATGGAGCTGACAAGGATTGCAAAGGGACCATCTTGCTGTTCCTTGGACGCTTTGGGTACATTGAAAGATATGGGCGGGTCGCCAAGGATTTCGACAAAAACGGATTTGCGACTGTGGTGATTGATTGGCGGAGCCAGGGGCTCTCTGATCGAATGGCCGAGGACCCACACACTGGCCACATCCATCGTTTTTCAGATTACCAGAAAGATGTTGCGGCAATGGTCAAAGCGGCTGAGGAACTTGATTTGCCGAAGCCTTGGTTTCTTGTCGGAATTTCGATGGGAGCCTGTATCGGCCTACGTGCAATGCTAGAAGGTTTACCTGTTGCGGCGACTGCCTTTATCTCCCCTATGTTTGGCATAAAAATGTCACCGTTACAGCGAATTGCAGCTTGGCCCCTCTCATGGGCGGCGCAGAAGATTGGCAAAGGCCACATCTATGTTCCCGGTGAGAGTGGCGAGATTTATATGCTAAAGACGCCTTTCGAAAAGAATAACCTGACTCGCAACTCAGATATGTATGAATACTGGGTCGATCAGGCTCGGGCCGTCCCTGATTTGCAAATCGGTGGACCGAGCATGGCGTGGCTTTATCAAGGCCTTGCTGAATGTCGAAGCCTATCAAAAATGCACTCACCTGACATTCCCTGCATCACGTTTTGCGGTGAATTGGACGAACTGGTCGATAACCGCGCGATAAAAGATCGTATGGAAAGATGGCCAAATGGGACGTTCGAGGTAATCAAAAATGCAAAGCACGATGTGTTGACGGAAATCCCTGAAGTCGGTGGGGAGGTGATGAACCAGATAGTCGAGTTTTTCAGCGGCACTGAACCAGTGGGAAGCGCCTAAATCAGCCTAGCCATCTGGCAAATTGATAGGTTAGAACGTGCCCCGCTGGATCGCATTGTTGCAACCAAGTTGAAATGTCGCTTATGTTACGTCAATTTCTAGAGGCTCTTGAAGAAATGTGAGAGCAGAGGCTGTGCTAACCGGAATCCGTAAAAAATTCTCATAGGTTTGCCGATCCATCTTATAATTGGCGCCAGCCCCAACTACTTTCCAGTTCCAGCGGATAAGACCCGTAAACCTCTATACAAAAATGTCTAATTTGAATGTTAATGGGACGCGGGACGGCGGAGCCCGTTTGCCAACAGACCACAAGTGACAATGACTGCAGCACCAAGCAATTCGCGTGGTGAAGCGACTTCGCCGAAGACTATATATCCTATTATCAAAGCAAAGAGGATCCGCAGGTACGGAAAAGTAGCCAGCGCTGACACCTCGCCAAATCGGTAGGCTTCAACTGTCAGGAGCATTCCAAAGGTCGCAAGCGTTCCTGCCGCCACAAGCAGCAGAACATCGGAAAGGCCCAACTCCGTCAAGCTTGCGACGGCTAGAGGCATCGTTCCGGCGCTGGCTACCAACCCGATCCAGAACATGATCGTCGCCGTATGCTCTGTGCGCGCCAGCACCCGGTTTTGAAAGATCAAGATCGCCGCTGCAAATGGCCTTGTTGCACGGATCAGCTGCAACTGGGAACGCGCCCTACCGGAGACGGAATTCAGGCGGTGCGTTCGAAACGTGGCCGGCCAAGTCCGGTCATTCTGTTGAGAACCTGCACGCCAATCCTGGCCTCTGTTTTATGATTTTCGAAGTTGCGCGCCTTTAGCTTGGGCCCAATAACTGTTTTCCAACGGCCTATGAGAGTTTCACCTCGGCTGCGTTGATTGTAGCCAGTGGCTTTCTGCCAGGCCATCCGCCCATGGGTTGCGATCTCGGCGATATGGCCGTCACGTGCCGTCGGATCTTTGGCCGCATTGAGACTCAGTATTGCGTTTTTGGGAGGCGGGATCGTGACCTCGATCATCGATCCGAACCGAGCGGCTAGCAAATCAGATGTTGGTTCTCCGTCGTAAGCTCCATCTGCGAAGAACAGATCAACCGGACCGTCGACTTGGTCCAAGAGATCTGGCAGCGCCGTCGGATCGCCGACGTCATCGGTGGTGAGGTCCGCGCAGACGATCTCGCCGCTGGCAAGATCAAGACCGAGGTGCAGTTTGCGCCAAGAGCGCCGTTTGCGCTTGGTTTTATGCTTTTCCTCAAGCCAGTCCCCGTCACCAAAGATCTTCAATCCGGTGCTGTCCACAACCAGATGGATCGGAGCGCGACTGTTCGATCTGTGCCTTTCTGACAAAACCAAGCCGTTGCCCCGGCGCGAGAGCGTCGAGAGCGTCGAGAAATCAGGCACCGCAATCTCGACTCGCAGTAAAGCCGCGATACTGCGCATCAATCCTTGCGTCTGGCGCAGCGGTTGTTGGAAAACCATACCGAGCGTCAGGCAAAGCTCAATCGCCAGATCCGAATAGCGCGGCTGTCCACCACGCGTCTTTTGGCGCTGTGCCGACCACAAGCTAGGTGCATCTTCACTGATCCAAACCGTCAGATCAGCGCGCCGTCGCAGAGATTCGTTGTACTCGGGCCCATTGATCACACTATGCTTTTGTTTTGGGATCTTGTCACGACGACTGACGTTGAATTTATGCGGCATTTACGACATCCTGAATGGAACAAACCGACGTGATATCAGTGAAGAGGCGATCTGTGCAACAACGCCGTTCTGACGCAAAAAGCACTGAAAATAGTTCGAAATTGAGCGTACAGAGGAAGTGGAATAAACTGGATAAATGAAACCGCTCTTTTTGATCGTCGCTTACCTTGTCGTTGTCACATTGCCGTTGATCTTGTCCTGGGTGGTCGGGGGATCACCACGCCCGTTTCACCAGGAACTTGCATCTGGTCTTGGTATTCTTGCCTTCTCGATGGTCCTCATGGAATTCGTCCTCTCCGGTCGCTTCAAGAGTATTTCGAATGGCGTTGGTATGGATGTGACCATGCGGTTTCATCAGATCATGGCTCGCACGGCACTGGTCTTTGCTTTGCTGCACCCATTTCTCTACCAAGGTACGCCTTCCGGTGGTCAACGCCCTTGGGACCCCACGCGGCAACTAACAATAACAACTGATTTTTCCGCTCTGTCCACAGGCATTGGAGCCTATCTGCTTTTTCCAAGTCTTGTTCTTCTGGCGATAGGGCGCACTCAACTGGACTACAAATATGAGACGTGGCGCCTGATACACGGGATCGGCGCGCTCTTGATCGCGCTGCTTTTGTTACATCACACCGTCTATGCGGGGCGATATGGATCACAGCCTGCGATGACCTGGGTGTGGCTGGCAATGTCGGGTGTTGCAGTTGGATCGCTGCTTTATGTTTATCTGTTGGTACCCATTCTGGACAAGGCACGACCTTGGCGCGTGACTTCCGTTGCCCAATTGACGCCAAAGCAATGGGAAGTGATCATGAAACCAGACGGTCATTCAGGTCTTGATTACAAAGCCGGGCAATTTGTCTGGTTGAATGTGGGACAAAGTTCATTCTCGATGAAGGAAAATCCGTTCTCCATTTGCTCCGCACCGGCGGCCGGAACGGAAATTGCCTTTATGATTAAAGAGCTTGGCGACTTCACACGAACCCTTGGCCGGATAAAGGCTGGAACGGTCGCTTATCTTGACGGCCCATATGGCAATCTGTCTGTCAATGGCCGCGCCGAACCTGGGGTCGCTCTGATTGCAGGTGGTGTTGGGCTTGCGCCGCTGCTGGGCATCCTCAGGCAAATGCGTCTGACCGGGGACCCGCGCAAGGTGAAGTTAATCTATGGAAACCGGGTGGTCGATCAGATTGCTTGTCGTGACGAATTGGGGGAGCAGGACGTGACCTATGTCGTGTCAGAGCCGCCAGAAACCTGGCACGGAGAGATAGGATTCATAGATGCCGCGCTCATAGATCGCGTTTTTTCAGCAAAAGAGATCAGCGAATGGGTCTTTGTAATGTGCGGACCCGCTATCATGATGGATATCGTTGAAGATCACCTGATTGAGAGGGGAACGCCCTCTCATCGTATCCTGTCGGAGCGGTTCGATTATGACTAATCCATTCAAGCAAATAAGTCTGCGGCGGCGGGTTTCTTTGGCGATCCGAGTTATGAACATCATACTATGCTTGATAATTCTCGCATTTGTACTGCGCTAATTCATGCCCTTTTTGCTTAGCTTGCGCTGGAAACGGTGCACCATTTAAAGACCACTCAGATTTCGTTGCTGCTGGTGAGGATCAGACGCAACTGCTTCTCCGTTTCAATAATAGCAAAGAAAATGACGCCTATAGTAATGATCAGCATTCCGTCTAGCACAGGCACAGCTTGTGTCCCGAGTACAGGCTGTGCCGCAGGCAAGTAGGTTGCTGCGAATTGCGCTGCAGTGACGAGAAAAACGCTAATCCAAACCGGCCGCGTCCCTTTCAAAGTCGCCCAATTGATCGACGGTCCAAAGATATTTCGAATGTAGAAAAGGTGAAATATTTCAAGGACAACCAGCATATTCATCGACATGGTTTGCGCCAGAGGCAGTGAGTAACCTTTACCTGAGGGCGGTGATACGGCGTGATCGCGCTGGTTCCCTGCCTGCGCAGACCAATGATGTGCATTCAGCGGACAATATCACAATACATTCATTCGATGGCATGGTGGCGCGTTTCGATCAATTCGAACTGCTTGACCGTACTGGCGCTGTTGTGAATCTGACAAGTGGAGAATTCCGTCTGCTCAATGTCTTCTTGCAGAACCCCAAGCGGATTTTGTCGCGTGATCGTTTGATGGACCTGCTGAATGGCGCGGAATGGTCTCCACTTGATCGTACCATCGACAATCGGATCGCGCGCCTACGCCGCAAGATTGAGCGTGACCCGAGCACGCCAGTTCTGATCAAAACCGTCCGCGGTATCGGCTATGCCTTCACTGCGGACGTCGAAACTTCATAGCGTGCTGCCATCCAGTAGCTCACGCAAAGTGCGCGCCAGTTCCTTCATGCCATAGGGTTTACGCAAAATCCTGTGGTCGGTTTTGATAGACGCTGCATCACGCGGTTCAACCCCTTTGGCATAACCAGTGGCCAGCAGGGTTTTCAAGTCCGGTCGCAACGCCAGTGCCTGATCGGCAACGTCAAAACCAGTCATACCGCCGGGCATCACGACGTCGGACAGGACGAGATCAATATCCTCGTGCCGTTTTAGAACATCTATCGCTTTTGGACCATTCGTGGCTGCGATGACTTGATACCCCAGCTCTTCGAGACGAGTGACTGTCAAGCGCAAGACCTTCGGGTCATCCTCGACCACAAGGATCGTTTCACCCACCGACGCAGAGATATTTCCTAACTTTGCACTCTCCTGTCCTGCCTCTGCTTCAGCAGCGATTGGCAAGAATAGGTTAACGGTCGTGCCCTGCCCCATCTCGCTGTAGATCACAACATGACCACCCGATTGCTTGGCAAATCCATATACCATGCTCAGCCCCAGACCCGATCCGGCACCCGGTCCCTTCGTGGTGAAGAACGGCTCGAACACCCGCGATTGCGTCTCAGGTGACATTCCGACGCCCGTGTCAGTCACTGACAGACAAACATAATCTCCGGGCGTCACATCGACCTGAGCTGCGGCATAATCAGCATCAAGTGCAACATTGCGGGTTTCAACTGTGAGCTTTCCGCCATCCGGCATCGCGTCGCGCGCATTGATCGCCAGATTGAGAATGGCGCTTTCGATCTGTCCAGGATCGGCCAAGGTGGCACGCAAATCATCGGCCAGATGGGTTTCGATGGCGATTTGTTCATCAAGGGTGCGCTCAAGGATGGGAAGCATCGTGTTCACAAGGTCGTTCAAGGCGACATGCTCAGGTGCGAGGGACTGACTTCTCGAAAAAGATAGCAACTGACTGGTGAGCGCGGCGCCAAGATTGGACGCCTCCAATGCCTCATTAATCAGTTCATGCAGTTTGGTGTCGTCGGTGCGCATCTCAAGCAGTTCAAGATTACCGATTACAACCGTTAGAAGATTGTTAAAGTCATGCGCCAGCCCGCCGGTCAACTGCCCGACGGCTTCCATCTTTTGGGCACGCTGCAGTTCGGCTTGTCGCTTTTTGTCCAAGGTGAGATCATGAATGATCCCCAGAAAATGGCGCGCGCTGTCCAACTCCAACTCAGACACCGTCAGCCGGATCGGGACCCGCGAGCCATCCTTACGGCCCGCATCCATCTCGCGCCCAATGCCGATGATCTTCTTTTCCCCGGTCTTGATGTAATGCTCCAGATAGCCATCATGCTTGCTCCGGTCAGGCTCAGGCATCAGCATATTGACGTTTTGACCAAGCACCTCTTCGGCTTTGAACCAGAAAATCTCTTCTGCACCCGGGCTAAAGGTGCCGACAATGCCATGTTCATCAATGGTCAAGATAGCCTCGGGTGCGGCGTCAAGAATAGCGCTGAGCCGTGCCTCGCGGTCGAGAATCGCCTGTTGCGCGGAGTTCTTGTCGGTCACATCTTCTACGGCAAGCAAGATGCTCTCCTCATGCTCGGGGCGGCCCACGATCCTGCGCGCATTCAGAACCATTTGCCGTCGACCAAGATCGCCCGCGTTCAACGTCAGTTCAAAGGCCTCTACTGAGGTTTGATCTGGCAAGACGCTTTCTATCAGTTTGCGAAGCTGCGGCACATCCCACTGCCGATTTTGGATCGAAAACAAGTTCTTTCCAATGACGTCGACCGCGGCAGTTTCAAATATACGACTGAACGACCGGCTGGCCGTGAGAATTTTGAACGTGGCATCAAGCACCAGCATTGGTTCACGTACCGTGCCGATAATGCTCTCGGCAAGCTCTCGGGCAGTGGCCGTCTCGTGCTGCAAAGCTTTGAGGTCGGACACTTCGGAAAAGGTTACTACGACGCCATCAATCTTGCCGCTTTGCGTGCGGTAGGGAAGGATACGACGAACAAACCACCGTCCGTCGTCACTTTCAACTTCGCATTCAACTGAAACAAGGGTTTCAAGCACGGCTTCTGCGTCTTTGGGCAAACCCGGATCTTTGACTTTGCCAGTGATGTCGCTGAAGGGTCGCCCAATATCCTTGCTGATCAGGTTGAACAGCTCACGTGTCGCTGGTGTAAAGCGCATGATCTTGAAGTCAGTATCCAGAAACAGCGTTGCAATGCCCGAGCTTGACAGCAGGTTGTTGAGGTCATCCGACATTCGACGTTCATCATCAATCTTTTGCTGAAGCTGGGTATTGAGCGTCGTCAACTCTTCGTTCAGGGACTGCAGCTCTTCCTTGGAGGTCTCCAGTTCCTCGTTTGTCGACTGGAACTCCTCGTTCATTGACATGGCTTCTTCGTTGACGGCCTTCAGCTCTTCGGTGGACAGTTCATAGTCGCGGATCGTTGTGCGCAGGTCAGCACGCATCGTTTCAAGTTCCTGCTCTAGCTGGCGGTTCGCTTCTGTGTTCGTTTCGTTAGGTGCGGGAACAACCACTTTCATGGGTTCATCAGCGAAGGTCACCAGAAACAACTTGGCTTCATCGAGCGTCACCGGATGCACCTGAATGGTCACACCAACCCGGTCGTCACCGCGCGTGATTGTGGCTCTCTCGCTGACCACCGCGTCTTGCGTGCGCGCCGCCCGAACGGCGCTGCTTAAACGCGCGCGAAGTCCCTGCCGCGCCATGGCCAACAGATCGCGGCTTGTTTCGCCCGATGGCACCCTGAGGTATTTGTCCGTGGGGCCCTCAAAATACAGCGCTTCGGACTGGGCGTTAATCAGGACGGCTGCGGGGGCGTAGTGTTGCACCAGAAGGCTTTGGCTCAGTTCCGCAAGTTTGGTGCCAGCCGCTTGGAAAGGACTGCGCGTTGGGACAAGACCCGCATTCGCGTAGGGGCGTTGCACAATCGGGAAATCAAACGCGCGGCTGCGCGTGTGGCCGACAGGTTTATAGACTCGATACTTCTTTGATAACGACTCAAAGAGAGCATCGTGATTGCCCGTCGTCTCGGACATGCCCAATACCAAAACGCCACCGTCATTGAGCGCAAAGTGAAACATCTGAATAATCCGTTCCTGTGCATCTGGTGTGAGATAGATCATCAGATTGCGGCACGAGATCAGGTCAAGTTTGGAGAACGGAGCATCTGCCAAGATGTTTTGGTTGGCAAAGACAACTGCATCACGCAGTTCCGGCGTTACGCGGTAACTGTGATCTTCCTTGGTGAAAAACCGCCTCAACCGGACCGCAGAAACGTCTTCAGCGATAGAATCCGGATACACCCCATTCCGCGCCACTGTCAGCGCCCGCTCATCCACATCCGAAGCAAAAACCTGCAATTTCACATCTTTGCGCAGCGTCGATATTTTCTCAATGACAAGCATCGCCAGCGAATAGGCTTCTTCGCCAGTTGCACATCCTGGCACCCAAATCCGAACCGGATGCCCTGCGTCATGGGACTTGACCAATCCCTCAAGCACCGTCTTTTCGAGGTGGTCAAAAGCATCAGGATCACGGAAGAATGACGTGACACTGATAAGAAGGTCGGCACAGAGGTTCTGCGCCTCCTCCGCCGAGTCCTTCAAAAGCGCTAGGTAGTCACCAGAATTTTCCATGTGTTGCAGCGCCATCCGACGCTCAATCCGGCGCAGTAACGTGCCATCCTTGTAGAGATCGAAATTAATCGGCGAATGCGCCTTCAGAACCGCAATGATCTGCTCCAACGAACCCTTGGCGTTTTCACCAAGCACCTTCTTGGCACTGTCATTCTTAACGAACGGATGCCGCACGTAGCTGGTAATGATGTCTGGCATCTCTGCCACCGCGACAACGTGATCGGTCGCTCCGGTCGCAATCGCGCTGCGCGGCATGCCATCATGCTGAGCCTCGGCAGGGTCCTGCACCAGAACGATGCCGCCCTGTTCCTTAATCTCGCGAATGGCAGCAGACCCGTCGCTGCCGGTGCCTGACAAGATCACTGCAATGGCGTTCTGCCCCAAATCCTTGGCCAAAGATCGTAGAAACAAGTCAATCGGCAGGCGTGTGCCGCGGCGGTCAGTTGGCTCCGAAAGGTGCAAAACCCCTTTCTTGATCTCCAGATAACTGTTTGGGGGAATGACGTAGACATGATTTGCCTGCACTGGCATCTGATCCACGGCCAGCACCACGGGCATTTCCGTGTGTTTGGCTAATAGATCGGCCATCAGGCTTTTGTGGTCCGGATCGACATGATGGACCAAGACAAACGCTGCGCCAGTGTCAGACGGAGCAGCGTCAAGAAAGGCGCTGTAGGCTTGAAGGCCGCCTGCAGATGCACCTAGGCCAACAACAGGAATAGCAACTTCAACATTTGCTGTTGCCTTCGGCTTTGCGACCGTTGAACGGATTGGCTTAGGTTTGCCTTTTACCGCAAGTTTTGATGTTTTGCGTGCCATATCGTCTCGAATTTCTGCCAAAGAGGCTCGTATTGCAGTTTTGATGCAAGACGACCATTTGATTTCGTCTCCATCGTTCCAAGGAAACCGCCTCAGAGCAAGTTAATAAAAGAAAACCGGGGTGTGACGATTGACAGATATCAATGCTGCAGGGTGTTGGGTGAGGTAAACCCTCCAAGTATTTTAGCAAGTTATACTTATTTTCTGGGCATCCCTTACGCCGTCTTTGTATGGCTTGGGGTGCCCAATTCTGCATTTTTTGCACAAGAATTGCTGCTCAGCTCTGCAAATTCGGAAAGGTCACTACTCGGAAGGATGACCGATGGTTATGGAAGCGGCGCTATCGTTGAAGGTCAAACTTGGCAAACAGAGCCTCCTCGCTAAACTCAGGCGCGCACCTGCGCCTCACGACGCCAACCCGAAAACTGCGACGGCGCATTCCCGTGACGCCGCGCAACACCTGCAGCCGCCTGACCCGCCTCGCAACTTTGAGCTACAATCGCAGCCCGCTCTCACGGCGAACGACTAGCCTTCTTGCACCGCTCAATTCCGGTCCCCTCATCAAGCATCAAATCACCTCCAGATTGTTGATGGACAGGATCTCATATCAACGAAAAGTCGATACCATGGGACGTAGGCAATGCTTACACTGGTCAGGCATCTTTGACAGTGATGTAGATATCTGTCTTCCGTTTCTACATCGTCGGGTTCATTCAGATAGATCTCCCATGTCGGCTCTCCGACGATCATGCCGTTTTGCGATATGTATTTCATCGCCTCGTCATAGCTAACGCGCAGCTTGGCATAGGGGCCTTCGTGGACGTAATTCAGCACCTTGCCCGCAGGCAAAACATCCGCCTTAACGTCCCCTTCTGCCTTCTCGGCGTTCTCCTTTGACACCAAAAATCCGGCCCGAAAGCGCACCTTGGATGCCCTGACTGATGACGTCCTGCCCGGACAGAAAAGCCCATCGATTGGGGTCCTTGTCCGCAGCGCATCGCTCATGACGCGTTCGGGCGTGCCATCCAAACCATAGAAGCGACCTTCATGATGACCGGTGATTGATGCTGTTGCTAAGGGCGTCGAAAGCTCGCGAAACACCACCAGTTCGGCCAATTCTGGAAAGTTGGCCTTGAACAGGTCAAACATTTTGTCTTCAACCTGCTTTTTGAAGGCTTTATAGTCCGCACCCCGCTGACCGGACGGAAGGTCGGCCCATCGGGCAACGCTGGCAGCAAACGGTCATAACACGCAGTCTTGGAAGTTTCGCTTGGACGCGGCTGGGATAAGTATCCTTCCAGACCTTTCGCGTCGTACTGCGGTTGTCGATCCCGATGATCATCACCTTATGTCAGTCTGGGATGTGCTACCGAAAACCTGATCATCGCAGCCCGCGCGAATGGCCGCCGCGCTGACGTGACAATCCAAAACGCGCCAGAGCCCCGAATTGACATCGCGTGGCAGCGCGGGTCAAACGAGAACACCAACCGGCTTTTGAGGCAGTACTTGCCTCGCGGAACGGACCTATCCGTTCATTCCCAAGCAAAACTCAGTGCAATTGCAAGGCAACTCAACGAACGACCTCGCAAGACCTTGCAAGGCAACTGGAACCTGTTGAACCGAGACGGCGAAAACCCCGGAAGTCTGGTGTTTGTTCTCGAGAACCGACACCTGCTGGGTCAGGATATTTCACCGTCAAGTCTCGCAGGCGAGATTGGATACGCAGGGGCAACTGCGGTGACCTTTAGTGACACGGGCACAACGCTCTCGGTCGCCTACTGGTCTCAAACATTGGCCGATGGTCGCGCCGGATTGGTGGCGGGCCGGATCGATCCCGGTGATTACAGCGACATCCTTGGCTATGTTAATCCACGTACCACATTTCAGAACTACTCCATTTTGTTCAGCCCAGTTCTGCCAATCCCAGATCCGGGGTTTGGCTTGGGCGGCGGCGGATTTCTGACAGATCAAGTCTACGCACTGGGAGTTGTGAGTGACGCCAACGGCTCACTGACAGATGTCGAGTGGTTCCCTGGTGGAACAGAATTGTACAAATATGCAGAAATCGGCTGGACCCCAGAACCCTCCAAACGCTTTCTGACCAATTTTCATCTTGGGATGTTTCATGTGGATGAAAGAACAGATGCGGGCGTCCCGAAGAGTTGGGGCGCCATGCTGGCGGGCAATCACACATTTAACAATGGCCTCATGGTCTTTGGCCGACTTGGTTGGTCCGACGGGGCAGCGCCAATCGCTCGCCGCGCAGTTAATGCGGGTTTGATGTGGCGGCCGGGCTACTATGATGACTTGCTTGGACTTGGAGTAACCGTTGCCGATCCGTCCGATAGCAAACTGGAAACACAAACGACCATAGAGGCGTTCTACCGTGCGGACCTATCGGACAATCTCGCCCTGACGGCCGATGTTCAGTACCTCAAGAACCCTGGTTTCAATGAGGATAACCCGTTGGTGTTTGGTTTGCGTATCAGGTTCAGTATGTAAAATTGGTGTGAGGAACTTAACAGCTGATCCAAAATTAGGGCCTATCAGACCGCATTTCCCCATCTGTATCACCAACGGGTCGCCGATTTCATCACCTCTCACCCAGAGCAGCCTTTCGCCGGAAGATGATCAAAGGTCCGCTAAGCGCCGTTCGTGCCAGTTCTCGCCATTTGAGAGTAGGTCGGCTTGGTCCGCAGAGCGGTCATAGGCAAGATTTCAACGAACGTCAGGTGTTGGAAGAAGCGGCCGTTCTGAGTTCCGGATTCATGTCCTGCCCTCAAAATAGATCCGGCTTGTGACCAAAGAAGACTTTAGTCACATCCTCATAGATATGCCACGTCACCCGGCTTCCATCACTCACGAAGAGACTGTCTCCTGTTTCGAGGTCGCTGACCTTGCCAGTTGTCAAATCAACCAATCTGCATCGACCAGACAGGATCGTCATAAGTTCATCGCCCTGTTCCGTGCATTCGAAAACGCCTTTTGTACACCGCCAGATGCCAACGCGCGTCGCATTGCCCGGTCCGCCCACATCTGTACGGCCGGACGCCTTGGGGTCACCTTCTTTGATCTGATATGCGCTGTCTGGATTGTCGAAGGGCCACTTTTCCAGCGGGCCCACGTCATCGCCGGGCTTGTAGTTCAGCATGTCTTTATCCGAATTCCAGTTTGTTGGCCGCCTGTGGCAGCCATGCTTGAGCCAACGCTCGATACCTGGGCCGCGTTGGGCAGGGCAGAACCGCACAGTTCCTGGCGAGTAGACCGTGGCAAGCGCGGACAACGCCACACAACGGATCGCGGTCTCGTCAGTTGGCCCAGTTTGCTATTACGTCGTAGCCTTCAGGCGTTGGAACGCTCTCCAGATGCTCAGAGAACTGACCCCACAGTGCCTTCACCTTTTCAGCGTTGGCATCAGAGGTTGCCTCGTTTTCGACTATCGAAATCACGTAACCGCTGCCATCATCGTTCATAACATTGACGAAGTTGTGCATACCCGGCATGCCCATGATTTGGCCCTTCAACTGGTTCATCATTGCAGTTGCGGCCTCCCGTGATCCAGGCTTCATCTTGTATTTCGTCACACGTGCAAACATCGTTTATCTCCCAAAATCATTCGTTAGCTAAAAATCCGGCGCAAGCAGCCCCGCCAAGAGACCTTAGCACACATGTTGTCTAACAGGACAACTCTCCGGTGGATTTCTGTACTCGGCCCAAGCCGAGCCCCGGAGACGGGTCTGGCGTCATCTTCCGTGGCACAGCGCAAAATTCTGTATGCGGGCTAACAAGCTGAACGCAAACTGACACGGAGTGGTTGGACCGATCTCAGGCCCATATTGTCATCTGGCTAGCCTTGGACGTACATAACGACGGTGCTTGGACGGACCCCGTCGTGTTTCATAGCTTCTGCGCCGGCATCGCTTTTCATCATGGCGTCCAATGCATCCATATCAGCCACATCCATAGATAACGCCACTCTGTTGGAGTCGCCTGGCAACACGTAAGTCATCAGATTTGTTGCAACCCCAGAAAAAACTTCGTCTCGTTTCGAAGAGGCGAGCCAGTGAGCGACGTCGTCGACTTCGTGCGTAGCAATTAGCTTCGGCATGTTTTGGTCCTTTCCAGACTCGATGCGTTTGGGGTCTCTCCCGTTGGTAGTATGGGTGCCCGCAACCGGACGATACCTGACTATTCGGTCACGAACTAAGTTTTCGAACCGTATCTCCGACTGACACCGTGCCATCTCGCGTGACGCGGGCATATATGCCACGTAATCTGTGCACTTTTCCAACACCGGTGTTGGCGAAGAGACACGCATCACGGCCGTAGCGATCGATGAAGGATTGGCACCCATTATGCGGAAGTTCGGTCACGACGAACTCGGCACTGCCTATAGAAAACGCCGTGCCGGGCGGCATATTGGACGGTGTCAGATCCATATCGATAAAGAAGTTATCTCCTGCAGGAGGCCAGTTTGCCTTATCGCCGGCGATTGCCCGGATGCAACCTGACATCATTATGCAGATTTGCGCGTCCGGATCGCCCATGCCGTCGTCCAGAGTGTAACCGGTGCCGCGTTTCCAATGGTCGCCTGGCACGCCTTCGTTGGCGGACACTTCAAAGCTCTCGGGTATAATGCGCTCGTCATGATCAGGGCGCATGACAATCATTTCCAAAGTGCCTTTGTCTTTTGGAGCGGCATTCAGCATCTCCTCGAGCCCCGAAATCAGGGTGTCGAGTGATTTAAAATCTGCGGAGTCGATTGCAGGGTGAGGCATGCCGAGAGCGTAGTGGCAGGTGACGCTTTGCGCAACAAATGAGAAGGCGCAGCAATCGGGCCGCTTCCCTCTTCGTTCATGGTCGTGAACGGCCCATTTTGGCCATTGGAAAGGCATTGATTTAAGGTTTGCTTTCGGAAGTTCTCAATATGAACACCTAGCGCGTATCGGCTACAGGCTAACAGCCGGCATTACGGGCACGACAGCCAACGGCAGCTTTGTCCTGTGTGGATGGCTCCTACTTAGCAAGACATTTCTGATGCGATTTATGTTTGTCAGATGCGGTCTTGTGTCCGGCCTGTTTGCGCGGATCACTTGACCGCTGGCCCTGATGGTTTCCACAAACCAAGTCCCATTCTGCATATCGAACAACATGTGTTCAGGACAAAGCACGGTGTGTCTTGGTTCTAGGGCTGACAATTTTTCCATCACTTCATTGGTCTTGCTATCTCTGTGTTTCGGTTTGGGTCAGATTGTTCTGATGCGATAAGGTTCGTTACGGGTTAGGACGGCCCAAACCATGCGAGCGGTTTTATTCGCCATTGCGACGGCAGCTACTTTGCCAGGCTTTCGGGCCATGATGTCTGCGAACCATGGGTCATATCGCTCGGGGGTCTTGGTGATTTGGCGCATGCGGGACATCATGCCGATGACGAGTAATCGCCGAATGTACCTGTCCCCCATCTTCGAGATACGTCCCAACTTCTCTTTACCACCACTGGAGCGGTTTAGAGGTGTAAGGCCTAGCCAAGCAGCAAAATCACGACCTGTGCTGAACTGTTTGCCAGTGCCAATCGTGGCCACGATGGCGGACGCTGTGATCGGCCCAATGCCAGGAATCGTTTGCAACAGGGCGACACGATCTTCGCGTCGCGCCACTTGCGTCATCTCATGGGTGTAGTTGGCAATCTTTCCATGTAGGAACAAAATCTGCTCACAAAGTTTGGCAATCACACCGCCTGCAGTATCTGGCAGCTCTGGACACTCACCTTCAAACAGGCGCTTTGCAAATTTGGTCGCGTGGCCAACACCTTGCGGAAACACGATGCCAAATTCGGCCAGTTGCGCACGTAACATGTTGATAGTCTGCGTGCGTTGTCGAACGACAAGATTCCGTGTTCGGTGCAGTGCCAGTATTGCTTGCTGATCTGGCGTCTTGATCTCAACAAATCTCATGGTCGGCCGTGTTACAGCCTCACAAATGGCTTCCGCGTCAGCCGCATCAGACTTGCCCCTTTTAACATAAGGCTTCACATAAATGGGCGGGATCAGCTTTACGTCGTGGCCCAATCGCACCAATTCGCGGGCCCAATGATGACTGGTGCCGCATGCCTCGATGCCAACAAGGCAAGGATCAAGGCATTCAAAGAACTTTAGCAATTGCGCACGCCGTAGGGCGCGATTGAAGACAACCTCGCCGTCATTAGTGATGCCGTGAACTTGAAAAATGTTCTTGGCCAAATCTAGACCTACTGTTGTAACTTGCATTGGGTGGCTCCTCTGCTGAGCAGTTTCTGACAACTGCAGTATGGCGCATTACGACGCCGATGGGCGCAGGAGCCATCCATCCCATCCGCAGAGCGGAAATAGACCAAATTTTCGCCAGCGTCCGCTTTTGGTGGCGATCTCAACCGGTCGATGCAACACACTCTGCGAACATCTCTGCTGGCGTTTGGTATTGCAAGGTCTTGCGAGGTCGTTCGTTGAGTTGCCTTGCAATTGCACTGAGTTTTGCTTGGGAATGAACGGATAGGTCCGTTCCGCGAGGCAAGTACTGCCTCAAAAGCCGGTTGGTGTTCTCGTTTGACCCGCGCTGCCACGGTGATTGTGGGTCGCAGAAGTAGACATCAACGTCGGTTGCCAACGTGAATCGCGGATGATCTGCCAGCTCTTTGCCACGATCCCACGTCAGCGACTTGTAGAGCTCGCGCGGCAGTTTCTGAGCCGATTTGATCAGCGCCGTGATGACACTCTGTGTGTCTTTGTTCGCGACTTTGACCCGCATCACGTACCGAGAATGCCGTTCCACGAGTGTCGCGATATAACTGTTCTTTGATCCACCGATTAAGTCGCCCTCCCAGTGGCCCCGAACAGCACGATCTTCGACGGACGCAGGCCTTTCGCTGATAGATACAGCGTCCTTGATCTGGCCATTTCCCTTTCGCTTCTGGCTGGCATGCTGTGAGCGCCGGACAGTGCGTTTAGCCCGCAAGTGCTCCAGAAGTTCCTTCTTCAGGACACCGCGGGCCTGTATATATAGGCTTCTGTAAATCGTTTCGTGTGACACCTGTTTGTGCGCCTCTCCAGGGGATGCGCGTTTGAACCAACCAGCAACTTGTTCTGGCGACCACTTGCGCCGTAACTTTGCGGATACTGCGTGGGCCAACATCGGGTGACAAGCCAACTTGCACATCTTGGGGCGCAAAGCCCGATCCCATGCAGCTTGGTCTGATGCCGTTGCGCGATAGCCCAACTTGCCCCCATTGCGTCGTACCTCGCGGCGGATCGTTGAAGGCGCACGTCGCAACTGACGCGCAATTGCCCGGAGAGATTGCTTGGTGCTGAGCCCACGAGATATCTCTTCACGCTCAGCAAGGCTCAATGCAGAACGACCGCGTCTGCGATCAGGTGGACGTATTCCGCCCGTACCTATCACAGAGGCCGTAGGCTAAATCCGTCCAGGGTAAGGGAAAGTTCGACTTCAACCCGATTTGTGCAACAAAGCCCCTCCGCACGACAAACTCCCTTCAGTCAAAATAAAGGGAGCAACCAGGCTCGGGCCCAAAAAACTAAAAACGGGTGATTGGCCGCAAAGCCGACCTTGGACCAAAGCGCAGCTCAGAGTTCTACCAGCCCCAAAGCCTGCCTAAACATGCTCTAAAAAACAATCCGTGTTCGTAGCCCAAACAATACGATTTCGTCCTCTGAAGTGTTTATGAGTGGATTTGAAATAAACTGGACCGAGGGTGTGATTTGCAGGCCAGGGGAAATCGAAAAGCGATAGAAGGCCTCGGCGGTTAATTGATCACCGTCTATCCCATCGGCCTTGGCCCAATTTAGTCCCAGACCTGCGCCATCAGTGTTACGACCATAGTACCCAATGCCCGCCGACACCGAACGTTTGTATAGCGCCGCCGTTCCCTTGCTGACGCCCGCCCGGAAAAACGGTAGCCAAGTATTGTCGATAAACCAAGCGGCCGAAAAAGCTGCGCCATAATCTTCTGCGCGGCTGCCGTCATCGGCGGCGTCTGCTTGCCATACCGTCAGGTGGATATTGTCGAAGTAGATACGATCAAAGTCACTTGTGTACCCGATTTCGACGCTCTTGAAGAGATCGCCATCGGAAAAGACATCCAAGTCTGGCGATGTCGGGTCGGCGTTTGCGTCAGCGATGCTGCCAACTGCGTAAAAGTTGGAACCAAGCTGTAGTCCGCCAGCAATACCAAGTCCGGGATTGGGCGTATTGATGGTTGGGTTGGTATTGAACGCAAGATTCTGGAAAGCAGTATACGGGCTCACTGCACCGTAGAGGTCAAGAAAGTCGGTGACATCGATCTGCCCGGCTTGCAGCGTCCAGTTTCCGGCAGCAGCACGTTGCGTCCAGAACAGGTTCGTCAACATAGTGCCATTGTCATTGAACGCAGTTCCAGTGATTGAAAGTGCGCCACCATCCAGCCCCAGAAATTGAGGAGCCACATCCGTATAGGCGTGGCGGTGCTCAAGCTTGAAAGTCAGCGACCCAAGTTCGGTAGCCTGCCAATTCCCGTAAAACCGGAAAATCCCGCTGGCTCCCTCTCCTTCGCCCATGTCTGAACTCGAAGATTGAAGAAGCGTCAGATAGTCGAGATTAAACCGGAAACCCTGTTCCGCCAATCCATCCTTCCATGCGAACCAACCGGGCGCGATGCTCTGCGGAAAATCCGACCGAAACTGGGGATCGGTCAAACCATCGCCCGGTGCCAGATCGGCCTGCACGGAGGAAGGGCCGCCGAGCCCTTGTGCTTGCAGAGGGTTAGCCAGACCGACAAGAGCCAAACTGACGACATAGACAACGGGTAAAAATTTCAATTTGGCACCATTATTCGCAATGCAACTTCCTGCGCGTGCTGCTCGAGGGTGTGCTTGTCAATTTTCGACTCAGTGGTTGAGGCTATCATCGAAAAGCGTTTCAAAAAATTTGAACTTATTTGCTGTTGGTTCCAGGCGACAACAACGGGTCATAGGTTGAAGCATTTGAGTTCCTGACGATCAAGGCCTGCGCCCAATCCTGCTGTGCCGTACGCTTGTCTTCATAAACGCCATGAACGGGGCACAGGAACAACTCCGAGTCGTCGATTGTGTTGGGCTGCGCAAACCAATCTTGCGGCTTGTTTATGGTCAAATCGACCTTGGCCACTCGGTAGTTTACCGGCTCACTAGATCCGGGACCCTCAAGTGAGGACTGATCATCAAGTATGTCGTCATAGAGCGTTGGGCGGGCACCACCGGTGTCGATTGTAAATGTGCGCAGCCATTGCTGTTTGTTTGACGGCTCGAAACGACCTTCCTCTTCCACGGGGTAGCGGATTGCTTGCCCTGGGTTGACGTCCTTCAGCACTTTGCTGTCAGAGACAACAATTGTGCCATGAACCAGAACATATGGAATTCCAGTTGAGGCGAGGCCGTTCTTGCCTTTGGAATAGCTAGCGTTTTCAGTTACACTCTCGGGGTCGAAAATTGTGATGTCGGCAATCATCCCTTCTTGAAGGCGTCCACGCACATCCATTTCTTCTATTCCGGCGTCACCCAATTGTTTCGCCGCCCAATAGCTGAGCTGCGCCAGTGAAAACATCAAGGGAACGTCGTTCTCGCGTGCCAGCCGCAAAAGAATTGCGTGCGAGCCTGCCGAACGTGGGTGACCCGCATATTCTTCAAACGGAGAATCCCACTCTAACCGCTCCCCTTTTTCGTTCAATGCCGGCATGCCGTCGCCTGAAATTACGAAATTTGGGACCTTTATCCAATCCTTGATCCACTGTTCGCGGGGTGGGCTGAAGGCAATTGCAGTGCGCCCCGGTTCGGACTCTTTGAATTCCAGAAATTCTTCCTTGGTGACATAGCGGTCCAACTGGGGATCAAAAATGGTCTCTTCATACTTGTACCCCATGGAATCTTCCCAGTTGTCGGGGGCAAGAATGGAAGCACCATAGTTTCCAGAGCCTGCCGTCCATGGATACCAAGTCGACCAGACATTGTACCCTTGGGCGCGCGCCAGTTGCATCTTTTCTTCTATCTCCCACCAGCCGTAATCATTGGTGTGATGAAGCTGGAGCGAAGCCCCCAGAACCATGGCATTTGTCAAAAGTTCATTTGCACCAGTCGCGGTTTCGATCGGAGTTGATGCACTGGGGTGAAAGCGATGATGCGCTGCGGTCAGTCTGTCGTATTTTGCCGCAATCTTCTGGGCCTCGAACATTTCATATGTCGTGATGCCCTCACGTGCATACCCGATCGTAGATCCAACCCCCAAAGCTCCTTGGCGCAAACCCTCATCGAGAATGGCCGTAATTTCATTCATTTGCTCAAGGTTGCTGCGGGTTACCGACCATCCGTCGACACCGTCTTCCGCGGCGTCGGCGCGAAAGTCAAAAAAATACGGCATTGAAACGTTGGGGCCTTCGAGTGCTAGCCCGTCGTGAACCCGCATTCGCGCAAACTCCTGGCCGACTACGGTGCCGTAGTTTGCCTGCAATTTACCATCCCGTTCCGAATACCATTCGGAAATGTTGATCGCACCAACTTCAAAATCCATTTGAGTTGTCACACCATCTCGCAGATTCAGTTTGATTCCGAATGGACTCAGACCGTGCTGCTCAAGATCAATGAAACCAGGCGCTACCACATGCCCGGCCGCATCGATGGTATTTTCTCCTTCAATGGGATCGGTTGTGATTTCTGTAATCCAGCCATTGTTAATACCTACATTGGCGATCTGGTCGAACCCTGTTTCGGGGTCCATGACGCGGCCATTCAAAATGGCGACATCATAGTCTTGGGCAAGAACGCCGTTGGCCAGTGCAGTGGTAGAAAGGGTAATTGCAGTCAATAATGTGGTGGGTTTCATGTGCGGCTCCTCAACAGGTTGGGAGCAGATATAGTTGAGTTTGAACAGCTATAGTCAGAAATCTTATGTCATTTGGCTGGTCCTGACTGCGAATCTTCGAACAGAATGACTGATTTGTCTTTTTTGTGTGTTACCAAAGCATATGCAAGATTCGTTACCAGCAGCCATGAGTATAGCCTTTCTCCACCCCATAATTGACGCACTCTTGACTCGTGGAAAGGTCAAGGAGGAATTGGCGTCGCAACTGTCCATCCCAGTAGGAGCACTCTATGATCCCTCAGTCACATTGCCAGCAAACGAAGTCTACTCGTTCCTAAAGTGGTCTGCGAATTGCACTGGTAGCCCGTTTTTTACTGCACGCGTTGGTCAGTATATGGCCGCAGGTGGCTGGGCTCCCCTTGTTCCTTTGATGACGTCGGCAAAAACCCTTGGCGACTTCTTTCAAAAGTTTAGCCAACTTTCATCGGAACAGAACGCGGCGGCGACATACAGGTTGGTCGTCGAAGGTCCGATAGCGCTATGGCAACTGATCCGCCCGGTAGGAGCGAACAAAGACGCCGTCTATGCAGATGCGGTCGCTGTCGGTTTTTTTGGTCAGCTATTGAAGTCCGCAGCGCAGGACATTTGGGATCCGGTGCAGGTTGTTGCGGTCTTGCCAGACACGTCACTGATACCTCGAGACTTACTGCCGCCGACCTCAGTTATTTCGGGACAAATCGGTCTGAACCTGAGATTTCCATCAAGCTATCTCGGCCTTACCATGCCGCCTGTGCTACCACCGGAAGGTCTTCCTGAATTAGGCCTGCCTGATCGACACGACCTGACGTTATCGGAACGAGTAAGACAAGTTCTGGAGCAACGCATTTCTGAACCAGGCATTGGCGTTGCGTACATAGCGTCGGCGATTGGACTGTCGAAATGGAAGTTGCAGTCTTTGCTTAGCTTGCAGGGAATCAGTATCTCCAAAATCAGAGAAGACATTCGGCGTAGTAAGGCAATCGAACGCGTGACCGGCACAACCGACAAGGTCGGCTCCATCGCCGCCGATTTAGGCTACGCCAACAGCGCAAACTTCACCCGGGCCTTTCGAAGTTGGACAGGAAAGTCACCGCGGGAAATTCGAAGGGACCTATGAGCAGCCATTCGACTTAAGCGCGGCGAACGTCGGCTCTCCGCCCTTACTGCCAAAATGTACATGCCGCAGCATGGTGCTGTCAGACGAATGCGAACCAGTCTCTGCAAGGACAATGAAGCTGCCCTTTATGCCATGCCCAACTGACGCCACTCAACAAGAGCGGCAGCGCGGTTAAGCTTGAAGTTTTCTCGGCTGTAGAGGTGGCGTTCCTGGTTGAAATGGTTGTGGATCGAGGAGTGGACAGAGACGAATTTCTGCAATGTTCGCGTTCGTCTGAAGCGCATCATCGCCCGCTCTCTTCGTCGAAAAGGCTGATGTGAATTCTCGGCCCTGTTGTTCAGCCAGCGGCCGGTTTCCTGTTTGCCCACATTGCCGATAACCTTCATCGCGGCACCGTATGACCGCAGTAGATCGGTCACGATGACATGTGGTGGACCATATCGTTTCATTGTTTTTCTGAGGAATTTCAAGCTTGCTTTTCGATCTCGGCGCTTCGTAACGTAGCTTTCCAACACTTCGCCTTCGTGATCCACAGCCCGCCAGAGATAGTGCGTCTCACCGTTGATTTTTACGAACACTTCGTCCAAGTGCCATTGCCAATTCGAATGAGCGCGAAGGTGCTGAACCCGTTTTCTTCGGATCTCCGCGGCAAACAACGGGCCAAACCTGTTCCACCAAAATCGAACCGTCTCGTGGCTAATATCAATACCGCGTTCGTGCAGCAAATCCTCCACATTTCGTAGTGAAAGTGGATAACGCACATACATCATAACCGCCAGACGGATGATTTCGGGGGACGTCTTAAAGTAGCGAAAAGGGGACCGTTTTATCATCCGGCGAGGCTAAGTCGTCGCCCTGCCCGCCTCAACCAGTTTTATCCTGACAGTGCCATTGCACCCAATGCCAGCAGATCAATACGTTGTGTCACTCCGTCAACACCTTCACCAAGCAGACAAACTGACCACACCATACAAACCCCTATCCAATCTTTTCTCGGACGCAACTAGAGCAAAACCCCCACTTTTGGAACAGTCCCGAGACCAACCGCAGATAATGATCACTTTAAGATCTACCCGGATTGGTGCGTTTGAACGGCCGGTCTGGTGAAATCCGCTGTAGTGCAAAAGCACACTCAGCGTCCTGCCCTACCACGTCTAAAACGGCGCTTTTGCCCTCCAGTCAAAATGGAGCAACCCCAACAAACTGCTTGCCTAGTTATGATAGCAGGAAATTTTGGATACGATTGCGTCAACGAGAGAACTTGATGGGACCTTCGCTCCGTCAGGAACCCCTAACCGATACGTCAAAGAACAAGGCCAACAAATTTGTGTTGATGAAATAGTTGTTGCGGCCTGATTGGACTTTTTCAACGAACCCCTTGTCTGCGAGTTCATCCAGATACTTGGCAGCCGTTTGGCGTGAAACCCCAAGTTCCTCAACAACATAATCGATACGTGTATATGGATGGCGGAAGAGGTTATTGAGCAGGTCTTGTGAATAGAGTTTGGGTAGCTCAGCGCGAAGCCGCGTCTTCGTGTCTGACATCTGCTGCCGAATACCCTCGACCAATCGCAAAGTTGCGCCCGAGGTTTCAGCGACTGCCTCAAGCATGAACAGCACCCACTCTTCCCAGGCATTCTCGGCTCGGACAGCCTGCAGCAACCTGTAATAAGTGTCCTTGTTTTGCGTAATATGGCGGCTCAAATAGAGCACAGGGATGTCAAGCAAACCAGTTCGCGCCAGATACAGAACATTCAGTATCCGCCCAAGCCGGCCGTTGCCGTCCGGAAATGGGTGAATGCTCTCAAATTGGTGATGGATGAGCGCCATTCGAATAAGCGGGTCCAACCCGTCCCCATTCTCAGCGTTGATGTAGTGCTCTAGGTCGGCCATCAGGCTGACGATCTCACGGGCATCCTGTGGCGGCACGAAAACGATTTCACCACTTGCTTCGTTCTTCAGCGCCGTTCCGGGCGTTTGGCGAAACCCGCCATCGTGTTGCTTCAATAGCTGGAACATCGCGATCAACGTGCTGTTAGTGATCAACCCTTGGGTCTCGCTTAGTCGATTAAATCCGAGCTTCAGCGCATCGCGATAAAGCGCCACTTCCTTTGCGGCCGCACTACCTGGGCCTTCCGGAAACAGATCCGCTTGAAACAGATCATCTTGGGTGGTGACAATATTTTCGATTTCTGAACTTGCCTTAGCTTCTTGCAGCGCAAGGGTATCAATCAGGATGTTCTGGTTTGGGATGGTCGCCGCCCGACCTTTCAGCTCAGCCAACGCGCGGTTGGCGCGCGCTAAAGCCTTAAGTATAGGCACAGTGTCAAAATCAACACTGGGTGGAAGCGGTTGGATGTCGTAGGTGGGTTTTAACATGACTTGCTCGATATGTTAATTAATTGTATTTTTCTTAACATATAAAAACGGACATGTCACCCAAACGAGCTCTTTTTGACATGATGGCGAAGTAGGTTTGTCCCGCCAATCTATCCCCTAAGCCAATGCTCAAATTCAACCTGCCATCCCCGCATCCACCAACCCTTCCCGATCGGGCAAATCGCGCAGGCTTTCCATCCCGAACACCACCAAGAACTTCTGCGTCGTCACATAAGTATAGGGTGCCCCTGCCCTCGGGCTGCGTGGGCCTGTTGCGATCAACCCTTGTGCCCGCATCCGCCCAATCAAATCACGGCTGATGTCCTTGCCAAAAATGTCCTTTAGACCGTCACGGGTCAACGGTTGGTGGTAAGCGATGGCAGCCAACACCGCGACCTCGAATTCGTTCAGGTCCAGCAACTGGTCACCCACATCGGCTGCCGCTCGGATTGCATCGGCAAATTGCACCCGCGTCCGCATAAGCCAGCCACCGGCGACTGCGACCAGTTCGTAGGGACGACTTACCAACTCCGCTTGGATATCCTCAACTAACAAATCAACCGAGACCCCCTGCCCGACGGCCCGCGCTAAATCTGCCCGTGATACCGGAGACGCACTTGCGAAAATCACCGCCTCAATGCGTCCCATCCATTCCCGCCAGCGCAGTTCTGGTGGCAGGTCTTCCAACTCAGTGTCGAGTGGAGGCGTTTCCTTTAACATGCTCACACCCCGTACAACCGGAACGTCGCGCGCCCGGTGAGTTCACGTACAACACCCAGCTCCACCAGCCGATCACACAACCGGCGCGCTGCACGGTCGGTCATCGCAAAAGACGTGCCTTTGATCATCGGCGACAACATCCCCGATGGCGACACCGCGTCATGGCTCAGGAACAAGGACAGTGCTTCGTCCGATCCTTTCGCCCGAAGTTTCGGCGCTATCATCCGCAACTTGGCGGCGCGGCGATCCAAATCCGCCGCTTTACGGATCACCCCATCGCAGGCCGCAAGAATGGCGCGATTAACACGAGGCAACACATCGTCCTCCCCATCCGCAATCGCACGGATATCCCTACGGGCCATATGGGTCGCTAACAGCGGCACAGGCCGATCCCACCCAACTGCGCGGGCCAGCGTAAGATCCGCCAACATCAATGCCGCCGCTTCCTCGCGTGGAAATTGTCGCAGCATGTGCGACAGAATCTGGCTTGCCTGTGCAACCGGCGTTCCCGCAGGTACGCCAAATTCTGACATCGCTTCAGCCACCGCGGCAGGCAACACCTTTCGAATACGGTCTTTCCACCCACCGGTGGCCAAGTTCACCCGCGCCAACCTGCGCCAGGCCACAAACATCTCGCCGGCTGGTCCCAACGCGTCCCCTGCCCGCCCCAGTCGCTCTGGCCGCGCTAAACACACGGCGTCACGGATATCTAAGGTTGTTTCATTGCGACCTTCCAAATTTAGACAAGCAACCGCCGCGTCCAACGCCAACCGATCCCGCAGCAAGGCCCCGGGCAATGTGCCGTTTGGGTCGCGTAACACCACATCTAGCGTGGCCAGTGCAGCACCCGATAAAAACGCAACAGTTTCAGGGGTTTCTTCCCTTGGGAGGGTGATCCAGCGGGAAAGCATCTGTATGTTCTGTGGATCGCTCAGGACTGGTTCGGCAGCTCGCTTCATGCTGATAGCTTAAACCGACACGGCGCTTTTATCCACCATAGATTATACAAACCGCCCCACCATACAACTCTTCTTTATGTCCAATAAGTTTGCATTATCGGACATAAGTTAATACGCTCAGCGTCATGTCAGTGTCGTTTTAGTTTCATGGCCGGACTCGCCCTGAATCAGCCCTCTCGCCCTCGAAGTTTCCATTCCATCGGTGGACTGGGCTCTTGCTCAATCTCTGGACTCGTCTTGTGACGATGTCGATCGGGTTCTTTCCCTTGCTGATTGCTTCCGCGCGTCCGTAGGGTGGCCGCAGGATCGGCGCGGCACGCCTGAACAACCGCGCGGCCGCCTCTGGCATTGTCCCCATTGGAACCATTGCTGCACCAAAGAGATCGCTCAGGATAACTAGCGTCAAGGCACGCCATCGAACGGAAAGGTCTTGGAGCGGGGCCGGCGCGCCTACGGCGACGCGGGCCTCAAAAGGACAATTCCATCCCGGTTCATCGAACCAAAGCGCCAAGACAGGACGTGCAGCACCTGCCCGATCAAGCGGTGCCCAAAGCGTCCGTATTGTCGATTCCAAGAGAGCCAACTGGCCCTCATCACCATTGATGATCCGCTCGACTTGCCGCTGAAACGTCAGAGTGCCCTCTGTAAATGCCGTGTCTACACGATCCGCCCGCGCCCCTCCCCTGCCTGTGAGAAGACACTCGCATTTGGCACAGAACACCCGAAGCAGACCCATACGCAATCTGAACGAAACCCGCAGGTGGGCACCGCATTCAAGGCAGCGGTCCCGCAGCATCTCTTTGTGAACCGGGCACACAACCCGCTCGACCAGCCTCCAACCGGCCCGAATATAGCTGTCCCGCCCCGCCGCGACATCCGCATCAAAGCAGGCCAAACATACGGATACGCCGCCCCTTGTCCTCGCCGAAACCCAATCACGCGAACGGTTGTGATATCGCGTGTCCAATGACAGGCGCTCAAGGCGCGCTGGATCGATCCTGCAGCCCCGCGCCCAAACCTTCAGCAGTTCAGGGTCGGGCGTTGTGTCATCAATCTGGCGCATCGCTGGTAGGGTAGCCCCCTGCCCCACCAGATACGCCATCAAATCAGGTACCTCTAAACCAAAGCGCGTTGCAACACGCGACATCCAAGACGAGAGCAATTCGTCACTGAATGGACGAGGTGCCACGGGAAGCCGGATCACTTCCGTCATGCTGGCACCCGAGACTGCGTGTTTCTTCGGGGCTGGCGACGACCAGTCTGTGTCATCGACACCAACGGCAGGATTAAATTGTCCCCAAAACTTTCGACATCAAGCCTTTCCTGGCCAGAGAGAACGGCTGCCTCCGCCGCAGTCTCGATCAAACGAAATATGCGCGCCGTCACACCGGAGGTCAGCATAAGGATCCGTGCCTTGGTCGCGGCGCTGGTCAGATCGGATGGTTCACGCAGTGGCAGAATGTGCCCGAGGCTTTTCAAAAGCCCGGCAAAGACCGCATCGTTCTTCCAAGGCTTCAGATGAAAGGCCTCGAACCGCTCCGCCAATTGAGCATCTGTCAACAGCGCCTGACGGGCAAGATCGGTCCCGGCGCAGACCAGCGGGATCCGCAAATCATTGGCCAGAAACCTTATGGCGTTGAGAAATATCCGTTGTTGGCGAAACGTACCGGCCAACATGCCGTTCACCTCGTCGAGAATAATCATCTTCGCACCGACTGTGCGCAGCAAAGAGCGGCAAACATCTTTTTCGCGGGCCACCGTCCCACCGGCTATTGCTGGCGCACCCATGCTGGCCAGCAATTCGCGATAAAGATCCCGCTCAATCGGCTCAGACGGCACTTGTGCAACCACCACAGGGCGATGATCAACACCGGTGACCTGACAGAACTTTGGCGGGTGATCACGTTCGAATTTGCGCACGATCTTGGTCTTGCCCATGCCGGTATCGCCATAGATCAGCAGACAGGGCATCCGGTCGCGCTGCGGATAAACCAGCAAGTTTTCAAGACGTCCAAGAGCCAATCCAGCCTGATCGAAGCCGATCCAGCGGTCCGCCCTGATCCAGGCAATACGCTCTGCATCCGGCAGGGCTGCGAACCGTCGATAGTTCGGATCGAGATGCGCGAACTCCCCTGCCCCGCTCACGACCACTCCTCCACTTCGAAAGTGGGCACATCGAGGATGTCACCAGATTCTGCATATTTAGGATCATTTTCTTCGATCGCAGCGGTCTCAACACAAGCCAGTGCCCGATCTCGCCGTTCCGCAAATCGTCTGGCTTCCCGCGTCTTGCTTGAGGCTGTATCAACCAAGGCCCTTTGCTCTTCGATCACTGCGAAAATGAGGTTTTCATCCTCAAGCGACCGACCCCGCTCGCGCAGAAGGGTCTGTGCGCGGCGATGCTCTGCCAATGTGATCGGGGGATGCCGCAGATCGGCAAACCGCACAGGGTATCGCTGACCATCCGGGCCCCGCACAAACACTGTAGATAGATCACGCGGATCGTAGGACACGCGCAACTGTCGCCCCTGCCTGCCAGCCCAAATACTCAGGACATCGTCCCAGTATCTCAACCCGAAGAGATGGATACCATCGCGGCGCACCATACGCTCAACAGCTGGCAGAAAGTCGATCCGGAATCCTTCGGGATCATAGGGGTGTCGCAAGGCCGTATCGCGTCTCTGAACGGCCTCCTGCCAGGCCGCAACCGGCGGAATGCCAAGGGATCGATGCCGCTCAGCATGATAGCGGGTGATTTCCAGCGCAAACCACTGCTCCAGCTCGTCCAGCGTCATCGCCGAATTCGCCACAGAGTTATAGTCACCCCGGTCTTTGATATTGCTAAAGGTCGACCCGGGCAGCAGATGCGCCGCCCCCATCATGGTTCCGATCAGCCGCTCGACATGACCGCCGTAATGTGGCGATCCGATGGGCCGGTACTGCAGGGAAATCCCATGCTCTTCAGCGCCGCGCCGCATTGCTTTTGAGCGGAACTCCTTGGCGTTATCAACGTGAATAGTCTCAGGTAGACCTGCCGTCGGCCAGCTTGCATCAATGCCCAAACCGTCCAGCCAATCCAGCTTGGGCTGCACAAGATGTTGGACGGCCAAAGAAACCGATAAGGCGGATGGCGGTTCCAGAGTCAGATAGAACCCTGCAACCATTCGGCTGGCAACGTCGATGGCCAGCGTCACCCAAGGCCTTTGCAAGGGTTTGCGGTGCGCACGGTCTACAACGATGACATCCACCAAAGTGTGATCGATCTGGACGACCTCGAAAGCCCGCTCGATCCGATAGGTTCCGGGGACAGGATGATAGCGGCTACGGGCAACCTTGGCCCCCTCGCGGGCCGCCACCAACTCGGCAGGGTCTCTCGCCGCTACACGGTCGCGTATTGAGGTCCAGCACGGGGGGCGTAAGCCCTGTTGAACACAACGCCTGCGCACCTCCTTGTGCAACGCATTGATGCTCGGCTTCTGGCGGGACTTGAAGAAATCCTCAATCGCCTCCGAAATCACACCCTCGATCACTTCCGGCAGCCGCCGGCTGCCCGATTGGGTCCCCGCCGTGCCTGTCAGAAGAGAACTGGTGATCGGTCGCGCCTTGTAGGCTTTGATCAGATCATAAAGGCGAGATCGCTTCAGCCCAAGCTGCCGACAGGCTGAGAGGAATTCGCGGCGATCAGGGTTGGCCATGCTTGCCAGCCGTCGGATCACTCCCTCACGCGCAATCGCCTGTTCCCATGCCGCATCATCTACGGCGTTGATGTCTGAACGATCCACCATGGCCAAAACCCACAAAAAGGTATCTTATGTCCGATAATGAAACTATAATCCGGGAATGAAACAGAAACATGAATGCAATCGAATCAATGGGTTAGAGTCCAGCAATGGAACAAGAACGACACGAGGGCATAGGTGTCCCCGACCATGTCGCCGTGCCCGCAGCACTCGCTGGATCGGGCTCTCTCGACCGCCTCGTAGATACAGCCCGCGACTACGCACGTCAGGCGACGGCTGAGAACACGACCAAGGCTTATGCCAAAGACTGGGCGCACTTTACGAGTTGGTGTCGCAGACGCGGGGCAGACGCGTTGCCTCCAAGTCCGGAACTGATCGGGCTCTACATTGCGAACTGTGCAGCGCCCGACACCAAGGCCCCTGCCCTCTCGGTATCGACGATTGAGCGCCGTCTGTCTGGCCTTGCCTGGCACTATCAGCAGCGCGGCTTTGCACTTGATCGCAAGGACCGGCACATCGCGACTGTTCTCGCTGGTATTCGGCGTAAGCATGCCCGGCCACCAGCTCAGAAAGAAGCGGTCCTGGCGGAGGATATCTGCGCGATGGTCGCCACCCTGCCCTTCGATCTGCGCGGCTTGCGGGATCGCGCGATTCTGCTGATCGGATATGCCGGTGGTCTGCGGCGCTCCGAGATTGTCAGCCTGGACCACGGTAAAGACGATACTCCTGACAGCGGCGGCTGGGTGCAGATAGAGGACGACGGCGCGGTGCTGTTCCTGCGCGGTAAAACCGGTTGGCGCGAGGTCGAGATTGGCCGTGGATCCTCGGATCAAACCTGCCCAGTGCACGCGCTGGAGCACTGGCTGCACTTTGCTAAAATTGACTTTGGCCCGCTGTTCCGCCGTACCAGTCGTGACAACAAACGCGCCCTTGATGTGCGCCTCTCTGATAAACACGTGGCGCGGCTGATTAAACAAACTGTGTTGGACGCTGGCATTCGCAGCGAGTTGCCCGTGAAAGAACGGCTTGTCCAGTTCTCCGGCCACAGCTTGCGGGCGGGCCTGGCTTCGAGCGCTGACGTCGATGAACGCTACATTCAGAAGCACCTTGGCCATGCTTCGGCAGAGATGACGCGGCGGTATCAACGCCGGCGGGATCGGTTTCGCGTTAACCTGACGAAGGCTGCCGGTCTCTGATATCGGCGACTTTCTCTGCCCGAGTATGGCCATGGAAGGTCCTTCAACGGTCCCGCTGGGAGAAAATTGTCCGCGGACAATTGTTGATTTAAGTCGCATAGTTCTGAGCGGTAGCAAGACGCCGTATTAGTTTCTCTGGACTAAAGCCTTCACTCTTTGAGCCAGTAGTGATTGAACGAAAGTATGCACCAACGGCTTTGATTTTGTCATGGAACTGCATAATCGCCCATACTGTAGTTGCAGCTCTTAGAGCACCAAGCCGTTCGTGAGCTGCTTCATAGTTTTGGCTAGTGATTCCTATCATCGGTGCAAGCGTTCGAGCATGGGCTACGACATCATGAACTGTCTCAATCTTTCTCAGTGAAAATTCGGCTGCTTCTGGACACGCTGATAGCAATTCTGGGATTGTGATCGGAGCATGAGAACTTGTTAGAGGTGGTTCTTTTTTTAGAGCAATCTTTTCTTTATCAATATGTTCTTTATTTGACTTATGATGGTGCCGGACAAAATGACCGTCACTGGCGGTCATAGTTGTCGTCAAATTAGAATTTTGATCATCGGTTGCCTCGGCTTCAACTTCAGTGACGGCTAGGTCTGTGAGGATCTGTTCGCACTCTTGGAGCGACAATTTACGGCGAAGGATACGGAAGATGTTGAGGGCCGTGTTGTCGTTTGGGTTGTTTGCGAGGCTCGCATTGACAGCTGCGCGGATTTTGGCGCGCATGTAATCAATTTGCTCTTGTTCCCTCAGGACCTCTGCAGCCATCGCCGCAATTTCATGTAACCGGGCGAAGAGTGGCGAAAGATCGAAGCCAAACCTAAGAGCCGTGCCCTCGAGGCTGTTGTGCTTAGTGAAGCGCTTCCGGTTTGGGCTGTCACGGCGCTCCAGCAGACCGATCTCTTTCAATATAGCTGCATGACGTCTGATCGTTCTGTCTGAGATGCCGTTGCGCCGGAAGGTGAGTGTTGCGTTCGATGCAAACACTGTGTGGTGGTTGCGCTTTGGCGCGAGGCACGAAAGCATCGCGTCTAAGGTCGAAATCACTGATGCGCTAAGACCGAGACGTGGGGCTGCGTTTCGAAGGGTTGCTACGACGATGTGGCGTTCTGGATTGGAATTGTCCGCGGACAATAATTCACTGGTCCGCAGCCCAATGGGTGCAGTTGCTTGTGTAAATGCCATGTTTTTTTCACGACAACCTATGTGAAAGGCACCGATATCTCTGAAAACTAGAAAAAAGGCCGCAAATCTCCCGCAACCGAATCGGTTGTTGTTGACTGGCGCGGAGAAGCTGATAAATCTGAAAGTGCGAAGAACAGATTGGGCTCTCCTAGGAATACCTTGGGGGGCTCTTTCTTTTTTGGCTGTTGGTCGTGCTCCTTTTTTAAGTGTTGCTGCTCGATCGTATCAGTCAGATTTCTGCTCTGACTGCCACGTCTCATAGAGACGCGTAAGCTCAGCTTCCGCGTTGTTACGCAACCACTGAGCAAATTCTGGGGCTTCGGACTTCGACAGCTTGAATGTTAAAGCGCGAGCTGTTTCTTTCACCTCAGCCAAAGCCATCCCATCGCTAAGTTTAATGGAAAGAGGCGGGTAGGGCGCTTGTTTGCATGCTGACTTGGATTTCAGCGCCTGAGTGATGGCGTCACTGATCATGCCAAAACGGTCCTCGGAACTCTTGGCGGCATCAAGCTGAAGCGTCGCGGTGATCTGTTCAAGATCACCGATATCGTTTTGCGATTGGTCTGCGAGCTCTTCCCAGCGTCTTCGTCCAATGCCATGGGCAGAACCGATCTGCTCAATGATTGACTTTGGAATGGACCGTGCGACTTTGGTCATGCGAGATAGCATTGGTTTGTCCACTGCGAGGGCATCAAGAATGATGGCCTGCTCGTAGCCACTTGTGGACAGCTCGGCTGCGAACAGCGCTTTTTCAATGAAGCTGGGGTCCAAACGCTGGGTGTTCTCTTGCCCTTGGGCGAGAATAGCTTCTTCGTCAGAAAGAGACCTGACAAGCGCCTTCGCGGGGATGCCGAGCGATCGCAAGGCTCGCAATCTACGGCGACCATAGACGATTTTGTAGTGTCCGGGTTTGTCCGCGATGGGGCGCACCATTATCGGCACTTGTTGGCCGTGGGCCCTAATGCTCTCAGCTAACGTTACAACATCGGCGTCAGTGAAAGAGAGGCGGTCCTTGGGGCCGTTCTCCTCAATGACATCAACGGAGATTTCCCTCACCGCATTGCTTGCGACGTCTTTCAATGTGGATTTCACGCCGCTCATTGCGCCAGTATTTGGAAAACGTGCCTTTTGCTCTCCGGCTGGGGCCGCTGAGTTGTCAGAACTTGGTGGGGGAGGGGGCTGGAACAGGTTTCTACGGGCCAT